>NZ_JBFTRC010000129.1:0-15750 GCF_056399325.1 Allobosea sp. 01N443 | reverse complement strand
CGACAGGCCATCGATGAGGCGCGCCTCGCACACCATCGCTTCGCCGCCGCCGTCGATGATCTCCTTCAAGAGCCACTCGAAATCCTCCTGCGTCTCGGCATCGGCCGGCAGCGCATAGACTGTGCTCTTGACCGCAACCGCACCGATACCTTGCAGCCGCCGCCAGATTTTCACCCGAAAATAGGCTGGCTTGGTCGGCAGTTGATGGATCAGAAGCAGCCAGCGCTGCTCTGTCCCGGTTTCGTCGCCGCTCATGAATTCACCGTCAGCGCAGCTCCTGGGCTCTGCCGGACGCTCGGGTTGGAGCTGATCGATAATCGCGCAGCAACGAGGCGGGCAATTTCAGCCGGTGCCTGGTCCGGGATGGCGAAGACGGAGCTCACATTGATCTCGCACAGCACATAGCTGTCTTCTCCCGACGCCGTGCGCGGTCCATAGAGGAAGTCGGCATCCCAGATGATCGGCAAGGAACCGGGCTCGATACCGAGCACCGCCATCATCTGCGGCGTCCAGTCAGCTTCCATCCTGATCCTCAGCGTCTGAAACGGCTCTGCCGAGGCGGGATGCATGATCCGGGGACCTGGCTGTGCCGCTTCTGAGTCCGCTCCTTCGGGCGGTGGTGGGATCAGCGCCTTGATGAACTGGTGGCCGAAGCCCACGACCTTGTCGCCACCCATGTAGCAACGGATCATGCCGTCCGGCAGCCGGGGCTGGAACGGCTGATCCACGATGCAGCCATCGGGCGCGAAATAGGCCTCGCAACGCGCCATGAAGTCCTCCAACGGGAGTTCTTCCGGCACGCTGCCGCGTCGCGCATGCAACACCCGAACCGCCGCCGCTCCACCGGGAAGCGGATCGATCCGTTCGACCTTCCACACACCCTGGCCCCCGTTGCCGCGATTCTGCTTCAGCACCCGCGGACCGGCCGTTTGCAGCTGCTCAGGGAATGCCTCGCGAAACGCCGCGTAGGATCCGTAGAGATGGGTGTCGGTGCCCCATCCGAGATGCTTCGTGCGATGCAGGACCTGCTTCACACCCATTTTGAGAATGACGTCGGGATGCGCACTCACCCAGGGGCCGCGTGTTGCGACGTCGCGCAGTATCGGGTCGAGCACTGCGCGTGTCCTCCCGTCATGGATCGGATCGACCCAAACGAGCACGCCGTCCACCCTCAGGAGTTGATCGCGGACCTCGTCCGCGAACTCCTCATCGAAGACCGCCGGTTCCGCGTGAATGCCAATCGCGGCGAGTTCCTCGAACACGCGATGAAAGCGGTTGTTCTGGGGTGTCGCCGCGCGTCGCCCCTCGCGGTCACCGCGCCAGACCACTGCCACTCCAGGCATCGCCATTTTCCCTCTCGTTTCCTCCGGGGCACACGTCCTCTGGGGACGCTTCAAGCTTGTCCGCGCTTGGCCGCGACCGCTCCGATGCCTTCTGCTGACGCCGGGTTTCCTCGGGAAACGGCCGCCGGCAGATGAATCAGGCCAACCAGCAATGCTCTGCCCCAGACTCCTCATCATTCATGAGCGTACCGTATCATCGAAATTATCAAGTGCAACAGTTGTATCAATTTTCATACAGGCGTAGCCTTCGGCCTCTCACGGACGCGCCGTGCTGCCGAACGAGGACGCCATGCCGCATCACATCATGCCGCTGCCATTCAAGCCGCCCCGGCTCGAAGGCCTGTCCGAGCGCCTGCTCGCGAGCCACTATGAGAACAACTATGGCGGCGCGGTTCGCCGCCTGAATGCGATCGAGAGCCGGCTTGATGCGCTCGATTGGGGCGCAGCGCCGGTCTTCGACATCAATGGGTTGAAGCGGGAGGAGTTGGTCGCCGCCAACTCGGCGATCCTGCACGAGATCTATTTCGACGGACTCGGAGGTTCGGGCGATGCCGGCGGTGGTCTTGCCACTGCGCTGGAACGCGACTTCGGAAGCGTCAGCGCGTGGCGGGCCCAGTTCACGGCCTGCGCCAAGGCACAGGCCGGCGGCTCGGGCTGGACTCTGCTCACCTGGTCGGAACGCCATGATCGGCTGACGATCCAATGGGCGGCTGACCACACGAACTGTCTTGCCGGCGGCGTGCCCATCCTGGCGCTCGACATGTACGAGCACGCCTATCACCTCGATTTCGGCGCGAGGGCCGGCGCCTATGTCGACGCATTCATGAAGAACATCCATTGGGAGCGGGTCGCTGCCCGTCATGGGCGCATCGTCGCCCAACAGGGGGGCTGGGCGAGGCCGGTCTCAACCAACGCTCATGCCGTCGCTCCGGAAGATCTGCGGGGCCGCATCGCCCGCGGCGACGATCTTGTCGTGCTCGACGTCTGCCTCGCCGAGGATCTGGCGAAGCGCAGCGACATGGTGCCAGGCGCTCTGATCCGGRCACCAGAGGCGATTGCCGACTGGGCCGACGAGCTGCCGAAGGACAMGCCGGTGGTCGTCTATTGCGTCTACGGGTTCCAGGTCAGTGGCGACGCCGTCGCCGAACTGCGACGGCGCGGCATCGACGCCAGCACTCTCTCCGGTGGCATCGCCGCATGGCACGCCATTGGCGCGCCCACCGTTGCTCTCACGCTCAACCAGAAGGAGATGAGGTCATGAAATGGGTCACTCGCGAACGCCCCGTCATCGACCGGATTGCCTGCCCCTGGCTGATCGCCCGCTTCATCGACAAGGAGTCAGAATTCTTGTTCGTGGCTCCCGATCAAGTGAAGAGCGTGGCCGCCCAGACGGGCGCAACGCCCTATGATGTGCCGGGTGTGGAATACACGCATGTCGGCGACGGGTGCAGCTTCGACACCTTCGTCTTGAAGCACGGCCTCGATCGCGATCCGGCCATCGTGACGATAGCCGCGATCGTGCGCGGCGCGGATACCGATCGGCACGATCTCACCCCTCAATCCGCGGGGTTGCTGGCGATCTCCATGGGATTACGGGACGTGACGCCCGACGACCATGAAGTGCTCAAGCACGGCTTCGTCATCTATGACGCGCTCTATGCCTGGGCTTCGCGTCGGAAGGCGGAAACGCATAGTTGGCCGCCGCCGATGAAGCCGACGGCAGCATAGCGCGCGCAAGGGGGGTATTGGGAAGGAGCCCTCCCATGAGGTCCTATCGCAGTCTGGTGCTCGCCATTCCGCTCGCGATGGCATCGGCTCAAGGCTCGGCGGAAACGATCACCTTCGGATCCCTGCCGCCGGGACCCTTGCCTGCGCAGTTCACATCGGCCCGGACGGGGGGAGGAGCGACCGGCACTTGGGCGGTCGTGATGGACGCTTCCGCCGAGGGCGACCGAGCTCTGGCGCAACTCAGCCAGGACAAGACGGACTATCGTTTCCCACTCGCCATCTACATGCCCGTTGTCCTTGGGGATGTCGAAGTCGCGATCCGTTTCCGGGCTATATCCGGTGCGGTCGATCGGGCGGCCGGCATCGCAGTCCGGCTCCGCGATGCCGATAACTACTATGTCGCCCGTGCGAACGCCCTGGAGCACAATGTGCGCTTCTACCGGGTCTGGAATGGCCGGCGCGAGGAGTTGCGCGGTGCGACGGTCAAGGTCTCGTCTTCGAACTGGCACAGCCTGACCCTGCATGCCGAGGGCAACCGCTTCCAGGTTTCGTTCGATGGAAAGCAACTGATCGACATTCGCGACGGTTCGATCAGTGCGCCGGGGCGCGTTGCGCTTTGGACAAAGGCCGACAGCGTGACGCATTTCGATCGGCTCGAGATCAAGCCCATCTTGACTGGGGCCAAGCCATGAGCGTCGTGGCTCCCCGACTGTCGGCGACGGCATAGGTCATGGCAATGCGGGGTCCGCAGGCGCCGCCAGGCATAGCGGCAGGGCTGCCGGACCAAGGCTCCATAACCATGTTGGTTTAGAGATAGTCTAAATAAATCAAAGACTAAGCCGCTTGCGAGCTGCGTCTCCCTGTGGAAGAAGCGCCGGTGCTGGTTGTCCGATGCGCCGGGGTGAGTTGAATCCATGACGGAAAATCCGTTCCACGAGGCGACGCTGGTCGCGCGCCGCTACCTGACGCCTGGCATGATCAGGCTGACCTTTTCCGGCGGCGGCCTGACGCGCTTTCGCTCGACCGGGATCCCGGATGAATATATCCGCCTGTTCTTCCCCGATCCCGGCACCGGCGAACTCGTCCTGCCGACGATCGATGCCGAGGGGCGCTGGGTCTTCCCGGAAGAGCGCCAGCGCGTCCGCTATTCCACCTATACTGTCCGGAGCTTCGATAGCGCGCGCTGCGAACTCGAGATCGACCTCGTGGTTCATGATGGCGGCAAGGCCAGCGACTGGGCTCGCGATGCCGAGATCGGCGAGCGGATCGTGATCAACAATCCGCGCGGGCTCTATGCCCGGCCGGACGCGCTGGACCGGCAGATCCTGATCGCGGATGCCACCGGCCTGCCGGCGGTCGCGCGGATTCTCGAACAGACGCCGGAGCATGTCGCGAGCCGGGTCTTCATCGAGGTGGCGGATGAAACCCACGAGCAGCCCTTGCCGGACCATCCCCTGGCGACAACGACCTGGTTCCATTGTCCCGATGGCGACACGGATCGCAGCCGCCTCACCGACCTGCTGGCCTCGGAGCCGCTCGACGACGGACGGACCTATCTCTGGGCTGCGGCCGAGAAAACCGTCGTCAGGACATTGCGCGCCCAGTCCGAGGAGCTGAAACAATCGGGCGCCGAGCGCCAGAAAATCGTGGCCTATTGGGCGCGCTGAGCAGCGGCTGGAGCAGTGGATTGCGGTTTTCGGGAGGGCCGATGATCCAGCATTGAAGCGGGCCTTGCGGTGCCGGGACGATCGAGCGCTCGCGATGATCTCGTGAGCGGTGGGCGGACGCCAGCCCTGTCCGATGAGTATCGGGTCGATTGGGAGGTGACGCCGGCCCGATGACGCGCTCGACCGGCCAATCTCTTTGCCGCGAGGAGTCCGTTTACGAGGAACCTCCAGCTCTCCCGGCGGTTCTCCGGCGAGAAGCAACAGGAGGTCGTCATGCGTGATGGACGCGGAAACAAGCTGTCGCCGGAAGAACAACAGAAAGTGAAGTCGATCCAGGGCGCGCCGGACAAGGATTCCCTGAACAAAGTCTCGATCAATCCAGAGGTCAGGGATACGGGGTCTGCCGACAAACCGGATCCTAAGCCGGGCGAGAAGACTGCCATTGGCGGCGCCGAATAGATGCGCTCCTTCTTCTGTGTCGCATGCCACTCCGATGCGACGCGCGAGGAAGCCGCAACGCATCGGCCGCGACCGTAGCGCTGCTGAATGACGGCCGCAGTCGCCTGGGAGTAGAGATAGGGGGTGCCCGGCGCCTCCTATGCCCGCCGCGGCGCTTTCGATCGGATAGCGCAACGGGAGTGGCGGCCGTGAAGAGACAGATCATCCGTGTCGAGCCGCTCGCGAGCTATCTTGAAAGGTACAAGGCGCCGACATCGACGGTCACCAGGCACGGCGATACGATCTATGTATCCGGCGCGCCGCCATTCGATCCGGAGACAGGCGAGATCTATACGGGCGGGATCGAGCGCCAGACGGAAGCTCTGCGTCGAGAAGGCGGGCTCCTCCCTCGACGACGTCCTGAAGGTCAATGTCTACGTCACCTCGGTCGAGATGTTCCCCGCGGTCAACGAGGTCTATCGCCGCTTCTTCCCCGGGGATCCGCCAGCCCGCATCTTCATCAACGTCCCGGCCTGGAATGGCGGCTTCGATATCGAGATGGATTGCATCGCCGCCGTGTGATGCGAGGAGCGCGGTCCCAGGAGCGGGGTCCCAGGAGAAGCCGATGTTCTCTGTGATCTTCGAAGTGCATCCGGCGCCGGAGCAATGGGATGCCTATCTCGGCGTGGCCAGATCGCTGCGGCCCGAACTGGAGGCGGTGGACGGGTTCGTCGACAATATCCGCTATCGCAGCATGACCCGCGAGGGCTGGCTGCTCTCGCTCTCGGGCTGGCGTGACGAGAAGGCAGTGGTCCGCTGGCGCACGACGATGCGCCACCACTTCGCGCAGGAGAAGGGTCGGTCCGGCATCTTCCTCGACTACCACCTGCGTGTCGGCGAGATCACGCGGGACACGCAGATCCCGGAAGGCCAGACGCTTCGGCAGCAGCGCCTCGACGAGACGCAAGCCGGCGAGGGGACGACCGTTACGCTGGTGACGGGCCCCAGGCCGGGGAATTGCGGCGAGGGGGCCGGCGCGGCCGAGTGCGCGGCGTCTCTCGGCCTGCTCCCGCAAGCCGATGGCCTGCTGTCATGGGATGTGTTCGACGCGGTGCTGACGCCGGGAGACCTGATCCTGCTGCTGTCCTGGCACGACGAGGTGGCGGCGAAGCGCTTTGAGGACCAGGCATTGCGCGGAGCACAGAGGCTGCGCCATGTGCGTGTCGTGCGCGACTACGGCATGTTCGACAGGCGCGAGGCCCCGCAATACTATCCCGAGGTCGATGCTCGGCAGCGTGGCGGATAGGACGCCGCGCCATGTCGCGACTTCGGCTGCTCGCAGCCACGGCACGGCAGGCTGCGTCCCCCGGCGGATGGCGCCTCGGCGCCCGGGGTCAGAGCAGCCCCTTCAGGCGGCAGAGGCCAAGGGCTGCGATGCTCATCGCGTCCTTGATCCGGCCATCCCCTACCATGGCGATGACGGCTTCAAGGGCAAAGGCCTGGCTGATCAGCCCCTGCTCCTCGGGATCGAGCTTCGTTTCCGTCGCCTGCAGATCGCGCGCGATGAAGATGTGGCAGCCTTGCGTCGAATAGCCGTAACACTCGAAGAGATGCCCGACATAGTGCATCTCCCTGGCCAGGAGGCCGGTCTCCTCCTCGAGTTCGCCGCGCGCCAGATCGAGAGGATCGGCCGTGGCGACGCCCTCCCAGGAGCCTTGCGGGAATTCCCAGAACCGGCCCTTCACCGGGTATCGGTACTGTTCGACAAGGCAGAGCGAGCCATCGGCATTGACGGGGATGACCAGTGCGAAGTCGCTCTTCTCGACGACGCCATAGATGCCCGTGGAGCCGTCGCTGCGTTGGATCTTGTCTTCCCTGACGGTCATCCACCGGTTCTGGTAGACAACGCGGGTTGAAAGCGCCGTGATCTCGCAAACCGGGCTCTCCATTTCGATCTCCTCCGACATACCCGCCACTGCCTCATCCCCACGCGCCAGCCTCAGCGACGCCATCTCCCTATATCCCTGCCGCGACAGCCAGTCGCGAAATCGCCTGATCAGGCACGCCCCGCCTCCTGGCTGGGTTCAAGATGGGGTTGCATCGCCAGGCGCCTCTTGTTGCGGCCTCGCAGTTCCGGTCTTCATCAGGCTTTCCGCATAGGAGCGGATATCCGGTGGCCAGGCCCGGTTCTGCTCGGCAAAGCGCGCGTGATCCCCGGCGAACAGGGCGCGCGTCGCCTCCTCGAAACCCGGAAGGTCGCCGGCCATTGCCGCGATGAAGCTGTAGGTCGCCGTCTGCGCGGCGCGGGCTTCGCTTCGGCCGCCATCGCCGCGTCTCGCGTCGTCCACAAGCCTGCGCAAGGCCTGCGACGCGCCGCCGGGCTGCATCGCCAGCCAGTCCCAGTGCCGGGGGCAGTAATGTCACCTCCCGGGCGACGACGCCGAGTTTCGGCCGGCCGCGGCCCCGCTCCGGCGTCCCGTCGCTCGCCTCGGACCGGGGGACCGCTCGCGCGGCGCGATCCGCCGCCTCGGCGCGCTCAGCCAGGCGCGCCACGATCTCCGCGGTTTCGCCGCGCAGATTGAGGCCGACCACKGCGCCGGTCGCATCGTCGAAGGTGAGAAAGGCCGAAGCGGGATCGGCTTCCATCGCCGCCTTCACGGCCAGCGCGACATCGATCAGCGGGCCAGCGGCGATGCGGCTCGTTCCCTGGAAGGCGGTGCAGGACTTGGACAGAAAATCACTGATGACGGGCTCTCTGATGATGAGTTTATATTACCCGGGTAAATATCTTGATGAAAATATAATCCGGGTATAAATTGTGCCGATGGCCAGGCGATAGCCGGAGAGCTGGCGCAACGGGGAGAGTGGGTCGTGAAATCTGAGGAGCGGAAAGCAGCCGTCGCGGCCTATAAGCTGCGCAAGGCGGTTCCCGGCATCTATGTCGTGGCCTGCGCGACAACCGGCCAGCAATGGGCGGGCAGCGCGCCAGATCTCGCCACGATCTGGAACCGCCTGTCGTTAACGCTTCGCCAGGGCGCCAACACGCATCGCTCCCTCCAGGCGGCATGGCGGGAGCACGGCGCCGACAGCTTCACCTTCGAGATCGTCGAGCGGGTGGATATCGAGAAACTTGTCTCCGGCCTGGATCGTGTTCTGAAGGATCGGCTGGGCCATTGGTCCGAGACGCTTCAGGCCGAGCCAATCTGAAAGCGATCCGCGCTGCGCCCCGGACGATCGGTTCGGCGTCTGGGGCCTCAGCTCGCGAGCTTGGCCAGCGGAATTCGCAGGGAAAGGGAAAGCCCATCGTCTTTCCACTCTCGCGAAATCACCCCGCTCATGCCCCTCAGCAGTGCCTTTTCAAGCGTTGCTCCGAAGCCCTCGTGCAACCCGGATCTGGCCTGGGGAGAGGCTCCGCACTCGTCCCATTTCACATGGAGAAGGCCGTCGGTGGCGCTGATATCGATGGTCAATCGCCCCCCAGGGGTGGACAGGGCGCCATATTTCGCGGCGTTCGTCGTCAACTCGTGCAGCAATAGGGCCAGCGACGACAATACATTACCGGAGAGCTCCACGTCGGCACCGGTCACCGTGATGCGCGAGTCCTGACTGTGCTCGTGAGGCGCCAGGATCGCCCGCGTCAGGGCGAGAACCGTCGTCCCGGCTTCGCAGACGCCATTCTGGCTCAGGTCGGGCAGGGTGAGGTCGTGGGCACGACCGAGCGCCTGCAGTCGCGATGTCAGATCGGCGGCGAGCTCCTGGACGTTCCTGGACGATCTCGCACTGAGGGAGATCAGTCCTGCCGTCAGGCTGAAGAGATTCTTGATGCGGTGATTGACCTCGCGCAGAAGCACGTCCTGCTGCGCCCGCGCATGCTCATGCAGGCTGATATCCTGCGTCAGGGTGAGCAGGAACGCGTCCTTGCGATGCCCGGCCTCTTCTAGGGCCTTGGCCTGCGCCGCCAGTTCGTCTCGCTGTACCGCGATCTGTTGCCGCTGCCGGTACAGTTCGAAGAAGACCTCGGCCTTGCTGCGCAGGATGTCGGGCTCGATCGGTTTTTGGATGAAATCGACCGCGCCGGCCTCGTAGCCGCGAAAGCGGCGGCGACCATCGGCGGTGCCGGCGGTGACGAAGATGATCGGGATGCGTCGGGTTCGCTCGTTGCCGCGCATCAGTTCGGCCAGTTCGAAACCATTCAGGCCCGGCATCTGGACGTCCACGAGTGCCAACGCGACGTCGTTCTCGAGCAGCAGTTCAAGCGCCTCGTCGCCCGACCGCGCCTTCAGCAGCACGAGGCCTTCGCGCCGCAAAAGGCCTTCCAGGGAGACGAGGTTGTCCTCGAGGTCGTCGACCAGCAGGAATGAGACAGGACCCATGATCGAACTCAAATCTCCTGTAAATGCGCCGCGATGGCGTCGAGTGTCATGATGTGTGCGCTGGGGCAGGCTGCGATGGCCGCTTCGGGCATCGCAGCTGCAAAGGCGCCGGTCGGGTTTTGAACGAGCGCGGTGCCGCCCGCTTTGACAATGGCCTGCATCCCGTTCGCACCATCCTGATTGGCGCCAGTCAGTACGATGGCGATCAGGGCAGGGCCGTAGGCATCGGCCGCGCTTTCGAACAGGACATCGATCGAGGGGCGCGAAAACAGCACGGGTTCGTCGCTGGACAGCGACAGGCACCGATCCATCTCGACCAGGAGATGGTAGTCGGGCGGGGCGAAATAGATCGTGCCGGCCGCGATCGGTTCCTTGTCTTCGGCCTCGCGAACAGGAATCCGGCACTTGGCGTCGAACAGCTCGGCCAGCATGCTGCGCCGGTTCGGCGGCACATGGACGACCACGATCACCGGCAATCGAAATCCGGCAGGCAGCGCGGGAAGGATCACGGACAGCGCCTCCAGCGCCCCTGCGGAGGCGCCGATCACCACGGCCTCGGCTCGGTCCGCGCTCATTCGCCGCGCCTCTGATAGATCTTGTCCTCGCGTACGAAATCCGTGAAGGCCCCCGCATGCTCGGAGAAGCGCAGGCTCTCCTTGGCGCCGAGCCCGAGGAAGCCCTTTCGTGCGAGCGAGTCCTTGAACAGGCCCAGCGCCCGGTCCTGGAAGGTGCGATCGAAATAGATCAGGACGTTACGGCACGAGATCAGCTGCATCTCGGCGAAGACCGCGTCCGTCACCAGGCTATGGTCGGAAAACACGACATTGCGGCGCAGACTCTTGTCGAACGAAACCCTGCCATAGGCGGCATGATAATAGTCGGACAGGGATGATTTTCCCCCGGACTGGCGATGATTTTCAGTGAACAGCGGCACCCGCTCCATGGCGAAGACGCCAGCCTCGGCCGAACGGAGCGCCTCCTGGTTGATGTCGGTGGCATAGAACAGCGTGCGGTCCTCCAGGCCTTCTTCCCGGAACAGGATGACCAGGGAATAGAGCTCCTCGCCGCCGCTGCAGCCGGCGATCCAGACCTTGAGCGAGGGATAGGTCCGCAGATGCGGCACGACCTTTTCCCGGATCGCGCGAAAATAGGTCGGATCGCGGAACATCTCGCTGACCTGAACCGTCAGGTATCCGAGAAGCCGCGGCAGAACGGCCGCGTCATGCAGCAGGCTCTCCTGCAACGCCGAAAAACTGGCGAAGCCGAGCTGGTCCCGCGCCTGCTTGAGGCGGCGCTTGATCGAAGCCATCGCGTAATTGCGGAAATCATAATGATACCGCGAGTATAGCGCCTCGAGGAGAAGTCGTATCTCAATCGCTTCGATCGCCTCGGATGCGAGCGCCTCCTTCATCGCGGCATCCAGACCCGCACGAGCGACAGGAGCTTTTCGACATCCAGGGGCTTGGCCATGTAGTCATTGGCCCCTGCCTCGATGCAGCGCTGCTGATCGTCGGGCATGGCCTTTGCCGTCAGCGCGATGACCGGCAGCTTGACCAGGTCCGGGTTCCTGCGGATCTCGCGCGTGGCGGTGAGCCCGTCCATGACCGGCATCATCACGTCCATGAGGACGAGCTCGATCCTGGGGCCGGATTGCTTCTCGGATCGTTCGAGCGCCTCCAGGGCCTCGCGGCCGTTGCGGGCGATCTCGACGATCGCCCCCCGGGGTTCGAGGATGTTGGTCAGCGCATAGACGTTGCGCACGTCGTCCTCGACGACAAGGATGCGCCGCCCCTCGAGCAGGGCATCCCTGCTTCGCGCCTTGCGGATCATCTTCTGCTGCTCGGCCGGCAGTTGGGAGACCACCTGGTGAAGGAAGAGGCTGACCTCGTCGAGCAGGCGCTCGGGCGATTTCGCACCCTTGATGATGATCGATTTCGAGTAGCGGCGGAGCCGCTGCTCGTCATCCGCCGAGAGGTCCCGGCCGGTATAGACGATGACCGGTGGAAAGGCGTAGGCGCTCTCCTGGCTCAGCGTCTCCAGCAGCGAATAGCCGGACGCATCGGGCAGCGACAGGTCGAGCACCATGCAATCGAATGTCTCTTCCTTGAGGAGCTTGAGGCATTCGGCTGCGGTCCCTGCGGTCACGGTCTCGACAYCATGGGAGGTCAGCAGCTTTGCGACCGCCTCGCGTTGCACCAGGTCGTCCTCGACGATGAGGACGCGATGCACCCGCGGGGACAGCTTGTTCTCTAGCTTCTCGAAAACCTCGACCAGCTGCTCGCGCTTGACCGGCTTGAGCACATATCCGACCGCGCCCAGCGCGAGCGCGGTTTCGGCGTGATCTCCAGCCGAGACGATGTGAATCGGAATATGGCGGGTCTGGACGTCGCTCTTGAGCCGGTCCAGCACGGAAAGGCCGGACTGGTCGGGCAGGCCGACATCGAGGATGATTGCGCTCGGCATGAACTCCCGGGCCAGCCCCAGGGCCTCCGCGGCGGTTCCCGCGACCAGCGAACGGAATCCCATTTCGCGCGTGAGATCGCGCAGGATGGCGGCGAAGGAATCGTCGTCCTCGATCACGAGCAGGACGCGCTTGGCATCGGATGGCGCGTCGCGGTCGTCCTCCACCTTGTGCCTGCGTGGCTGCACCGCGGCCCGGGGCGCCTCCGCATTCACGAGCGTGGGCACGGCGCGAATGGTTTCGCGCGCCACCCGGGGGCCGACCTTCGCCGGGTCATAGATTTCGGGAATGGTGATGGTGAAGGTGCTTCCCTGTCCCTCGCGGCTCTTGAGCGTGATCGAGCCGCCGAGCAGGTGGGCGAGCTGTCGCGAGATCGAAAGGCCGAGGCCGGTGCCCCCATATTTGCGGCTGATGGTGCCATCGGCCTGATGAAACGCTTCGAAGACGCTGCGCTGCTGCTCCTCGGCGATGCCGATGCCGGTGTCCGATACGGAGAGGGCGATCTGCCCTTCGCCGGCCCGCTGGATCGAGACGCGGACCTGTCCGCGTTCCGTGAACTTGAAGGCGTTGGACAGGAGATTTTTCAGAACCTGTTCCAGCCGTTGCGGATCGGTTTCGATGCTCGCGGGGCAGTCCGCCGCCACGTCGACCAGAAAATCCAGCGTCTTGCCCTGGGCGACGGGCTGAAACAGCTGCCGAAGATTGCCGGTCAACCGCTCCAGGGAAACGGTTTCGGGCCTGATCTCCACATGGCCGGCCTCGATCTTCGAAAGATCGAGGATGTCGTTGATCAGGTTCAGCAGGTCATTGCCGGAGGACTGGATCGTCTGGGCATATTTGACCTGCTCCTCGCTCAGGTTCTCGTCGGGATTATCCGCCAGGAGCTTGGCCAGGATCAGCGATGAATTGAGCGGCGTGCGCAGCTCGTGCGACATGTTGGCAAGAAAGTCCGACTTGTAGCGGCTCGCCTGCTCCACCTCCCGCGCCTTGACCTGCATGGCCGCATTGACCTGTTCCAGATCGTCGCGCTGCGTCTCCAGCTGCTGGGTCTGCTCCTCCAGCTGCGAATTGGTCTGTTCGAGCTCGGCCTGCTGCTGCTCAAGCCGCATCTRCGACTCCTTGAGCGCCCGGCCTTGCTCCTCCAGTTCCTCGTTCGAGACGCGCAATTCCTCGCTCTGGGTCTGCAATTCCTCCGATTGGCGCTGCGTCTCCTCGAGCAGGTCCTGGAGCTCGCCGCGATACTTGGCCGAACGGACTGCGATCGCCACCGCGTTGGAGGCGAACTGCAGCAGCTTCATGACTCCGTCGTCGACCGGGCGCAGGAACCCAAGCTCGATCACGGCATTGACGGTTCCGTCGACGGTGGCGGGCAGGATGACGAGATGTTTCGGCTTGTCCTGTCCCAGGGCGGAGCCGAAGGCGAGGTAGCCGTCGGGAACCTCGCCGATCAGCATGGGCCGCTTCTCGCTCGCCGCCTGGCCCAGCAAGCCTTCCCTCAGCTTGAACTGCGTGACAATCGGGGCGTCCTCGGGAATGCCATAGGTCGCTGCGCGCCGGAAAACCGTGCGATCGACGACGAAGAGCGCTCCTGCGACTGCGCCGAGATACTGCGCCAGAAATGCGAGAATGCTGTTTCCGAGCTGCTCGGCCTGCGGATCGCCCATCATGGCGGCGGCCAGGCCGACCTGGCCTGATTGAAGCCACTCCTCCTGCCTGCGGGCGAGCGTTGCCCTGCGGACCAGAAAGCCGATGGTCAGCGTCAGGAGTAACCCGAGCAGCCCTGAAAGGAGGCCGCTCACCAGCGCGGTCTTCTGGGCGTCGGCCATTTCAACGAGGCGCTTCGCGCGCGTTTCTCCCTCTTCCTGGGAGATCGCGGCAATCTGCGAGCGGATGGCGTCCATGGCCAGTTTTCCGCGGTCCGAGCTGACGACGGCCATCGCGGCGTCGATCCCTTGGACTCGCCGCAGCTCGATCGTTTCCTTGAGTTCTGCGAGTTTGCTGCCGACCTGTCGTCTCAGCGCAGCGATCCGCGGGCCCTGTGACGGATTTTCGCGGGTTCGCTCCGAGATCTCGTCGAGCTGGGCTGGAATCGCCGATACGGCGGCATTGTAGGGGGCGAGATAGCGTTCATCGCCTGTCAGGAGGAAGACGCGCTGGCCTGTTTCGGCGTCTTGCGCCTGGGACATCAATCGCTCGAGCGCGACGATGACCTGATGGGTCTGAATGACCCGTTCGCTCCCGTTGCGCAGGGCCTGCAGATTGAGAAAGGCTACGATTCCGCTGATCAGGAAAAATGCGATCGCGCCGGCAAGGCCGAGCGCGACGACAGGCTCGAGGCCCAAAGTTCGCCTGGAGGCCCCGGGCAGGTGGCTTCGTTTCATTTATGCTCTCATCAGCCAGCAAGACCTGGCTGACCGCCATAGCGGAGCCGCCCGGTTGTCTCCATCCCGACACGATTTCGGTGGCCGCGACATATGCGGTCGCTGCCTGTGCGCGTTGTCGTCTTCCATCTCCATGCGGTTGGCTATCCCGCCCCCTGGAAAGTTGGCCTCAAAACTGGATTGCGGTTTTCGGTGCAAAGCCGGCCCTAACCCAGACGTCGCATCATCCGACCGGATACGAACCCGGTCCGGTGATCTACGCAGCAGCGCGCAACGCTGCCTCGATCTGGCTTGGCCGGAATGGCTTGGCGATGAAGCGCGCGCGCTCGGGCAATGCGCCTCGACCCGGCATCACTTGTCCGGACACCACGATGATCTCGACCGGCGGCCAGCGGTCCCTGACCGCATGTGCAAGCCGGACGCCATTCATCGAGCCGGGCATCTCGATATCGGTGATCATGATCTCGATCGCCGGATTGGCTTCGATCTGGCTGATGGCCTCGTCGGCATTTGCGGCCTCGATCGCTTCGAAGCCGGCATCCTCGACGGTATCGACGGTATCCATACGAATGAAAGTGTCATCTTCGACGACGAGAACGCATTTTCTCACGACTGGGCTCCGGCTGTTCCCAGCCACAACGCATCGGGCGCGGCTTTGTTCGCCGCGCCTTGCGATTTTTTTTCAGCCTCTCTGCGTGACTTTGAGATCGTCTCGCGGGAGGGGCTCATGGATCGGCCCCGCCCCTTGCCGGAGCGGGCCTCGGTCCAGCGGAGTCTGGGGTGTCAGGCTTCGCGACTCCGCGAAGGGTCAGTCGATCACCTGAATGATGCGGCGCGTGCGCGGCTCGACCACGACGGCGCGCTCGTTCACCACGGTGTAGCGATAGCCCGGCGCGCCATATTCGGCCGGAACCTCGCGATAGACGATGCCCTCATCCGGCAGGATCGTTCCCACCACGACCGGGCGGCCATAGCTATAGGACGGCAGGCGCTGCTCGATCACATAGGTCCGGAAGCGCGGCGAGTCGTCGATCATCGTGCCGCCGGCAGGATCGCGCCTCAGCGGAACCTCGACCGTCCCGACGCCGAGCGCCGGATCGCGGGTCGTGCCGCCGGCCGGGTCGGGAATGACCGGCCCGCTGCTCTGGGCGAAAACGGAGGCGGGCAGTACGGCGAGCGCCGCAGCGAATGCAAGTGTCTTCATCATCTGTTGGTCTCCCTGACAGTGGGGGCTTGCTGAACCAACGAGGCTGCGGCGCTGAGGTTCCGGCAAAATCGGGCCGATCCTTGGGCTGCAGGTCGCGGCTGGGCCATGCCGGCCGCGGCCCGAGGGCTGGGCCATGCCGGCCGCGGCCCGAG
>NZ_JBFTRC010000128.1:0-15800 GCF_056399325.1 Allobosea sp. 01N443 | reverse complement strand
ACCTTCGAGGGGCGCCGCGGCGAGATCGTCGCCTTGCTGGGCGCCTCCGGCAGCGGCAAGACCACGCTGCTGCGGTCGATCGCGGGGCTCGAACACCCGTCAAAGGGACGCATCACCATCGGGGGGAAACCTGTCCTCGATGTCGAGCGCCGCTTCAGCCTGCCGCCGGAGCAGCGCGATATCGGACTCGTCTTCCAGTCCTATGCGCTCTGGCCGCATCGCACGGTGGCGGAGAATGTCGCCTTCGGCCTGAAGCTTCGCGGCGTTGCGGCAGCCGACATCGGCCGGCGTGTCGCCGAGATGCTCGGGCGGCTCGGGCTCGGACATCTGGGCGAGCGCTATCCGTTCCAGCTATCGGGCGGGCAGCAGCAGCGCGTCGCGATCTGCCGGGCACTGGTCTACGAGCCGCGTGCGATACTGCTCGACGAGCCCTTGTCCAATCTCGATGCGAAGCTGCGTGACGAGGCCCGCTATTTCATCCGCAAGCTGATCCTTGACCTCCAGCTCTGTGCCGTCATCGTGACGCATGACCAGAGCGAAGCGCTGGCGATGTCCGACAGGGTGATCCTGCTCAAGGACGGCGCCATCCTTCAGGAGGGAACGCCGATCGATATCTATGAGAACCCGCGCAACCGCTATGTCGCGGAGTTCCTCGGCGCGAACAACCTGCTTCATGGCGAGGCGCGTACCGGGCCTGGCGGGGTGACCTCCATTCATGGCGCAGGCTGGCAGCTGGCCGGCTCCGCGCAGGACGGGGTGACCTCTCAGGCCGCGGTCGCGGTCGTCCGCGTCGACAAGGTGCGGGTCGCCGATGGCCCCGGCCAGAATCGCGTTCCGGTCGAGATCGAAGCCAGCATCTATCTCGGGCAGCACTGGGAATACCGGATGTCGCTGGGCGGCGCGCATCTGCGTGCGTTCGGGCCGCACCCCATCGCTCCCGGGCCTGCCTGGTGCGAGTTTCCGGCCGAGAGCGTGTGGATCTTCGCCGACCGCGCGTCGGCCTGACCCCAGCGTTCAAGCAGGCCGCTTCCAGTGCCGGACGAGCCGCGCGCGGCGAAGGGAACACTGTAGCCAAAGGACGGAAAATAAGATGAAGATTGCAAGCATCAACGCCGTTCTCCCAGTTGACCAAACATCGCCAGGGGCCTCCTTCCCGGCACACGTCGAACGGCTCCGAGAACCGTCAACTGCTTGAACGCCTCGCGATCAGCTGCTCCGATCTCATGCAGATCCTCCGGAACGCATCAGCAAACTGCCTCAAAGGTTACCGCGATCTCGATGGACCCAAGCGTGGCATCGCTTGCTCTCCGAGGACCGTCGCATCAAATGCATCCATCAGCTCGAAGTCGTTGCCCCCCTGCGGAGCTCCTGAATTTCGCGAGCCGCTTGCGATGATTCCTCACACATTGCGCTAAGTCCCCAGCAGCCTGCCGGAAAGCGGACGTCGCCAGCGTCAACAATGGGGCATCCTTCACCGTTTGGCGGGCTGCCGCGAACGTCTTACTTGGGTCGATCCTGGCCTTTCGATCTCGGTCCGAAAGCTGATTCGGTCGAGCCCTTCAACTCGGTTGCTTCCCTCGTATCCTCGCAACTGATCAATCCGGCGCCCTCGGCAGCACGCCCACGACCGCCCGCCCGCGCTCAGTTAGAGCGTAGGTGCTAAAGCCCGCCCACGCTGGCGCGGGCGCCCATTCGATCAGACCCTTGCGAATCAGTTCGTCGCGCGACTTGCTCGGCCGCAAATCGACGCGGCCGGTGTCTGGCCGAAACAATTGCAAAATCCAGATTTCATCGCGCGTCAGCATCCGCCTTCGGTCCACTCTCGGCGAGCGCCTACCAGCAATTTCGTTAGCGGAGCATCGAGCGCCGCGGAGGACTTGCTACTCCGGAGACCCCTCGCTCCGAAGTTCCTGTCCTAACGGGGCGTATCGACCGGCAACTGGCCGGTGTCTCCCACACCTCAGCGGGTGCGCACCGTGCGGAAATAGCTGGCGACATCACCGCCTCTGCCGGCCCACGAGGTGCATAGATTCCAGGCGACATCGCCGCTCGATCCGACATACTGGATATCGGTCTCGAGACCTAAACCAGCACATGAGTCGCCTGCGCCGCCTGCTGTGGATATCGTCACATCAATACAATCGATAGAGGCATCGGTATGGAGATCAATCCGATCTTTAAAGTCATTGACCCCAACAACGTGCCCGAGATCCTCGCAGTCGGTCCCTACAACTGCTCCTGTGCCGGTGGGCTCACAACCTTAACATTCACCCATGTCCAGCTAGATGCCGCCGCACTGTTCCAGTCTACGCCTGCCATGGAGCAGGTCGCGGTGGTTCGTGCTCGTATCGTTCTTCCAACGGAGAGCCTCCGGAATCTTCGTGATTCCCTCAACCAATTAATAGCTGGAGCTGATGCGCAGAACTCCCCCGGATACTCGGAAAGCGCAAATTGACCAAAGCAATCAGTTGCGCAGTCTGGTCCGACTGACCTGGCTTGCGATTGTCCAGAGGTCTCAGTCCGCTGTAATCCAATACTTACCCGGAAAACTTGACGCCGATGCGTCCAGGTGGGGGCGTTGAACTTGCTTCAGCGCTAGCGGTGGCGGGGCTGAAGTCCACGCCGCGTATGGGGCCATAGTCAGTCCCTAGCTATGAGCGCGAAAGCGCGAAGCGAAGAGCCGCACGCCATGGTGTGTGCGAGCCCACGGATTAGGGTATCTGGCTTCACGGCTGGGCGAGGAAGGCTCAAGTTGGCGCCCGGAACTAATTCGGCCAGATTGGATCAAAGGGCGGAGGGATGATCCGCCGAACGTGATCTGCAAGTATTTGAAATTACATTTTAAAATCCGATGCGATGTTCCGTATCCCAGCATTTGCCCCAACGCAGATGACATTCCGGGCCGAGCGCGCCGCCTTTCGAACCTTCGGACAGCTAGCTGTCGTTTCCAAGAAGGTTGTTCAGTCTTGTCCATGGCGACTTTCCGCCGAGGGCTCAGTGAGGGCGGGAGAGGTTGTAGTTGTCGGCCCATGGTCCGATGGCGGCCTGGCGCTCTGCCGAGCTCTGATAGGGTCTTGCATAGGCCCATTCGCGCAGGCTGGTCTGGATGAAGCGCTCGGCCTTGCCGTTGGTTCGCGGGGTGTAGGGCCGGGTGCGGAGATGGCGGGCGCCGGCCTTTGCGAGCGCGGCTGCGAAGAGCTTCGAGCGATAGGCCGAGCCGTTATCGGTCATCACCCGTTCGACCGTGGCGCCGAGACGGCCGAACCAGGCGAGCGCGCGTTCGAGGAAGGCCGTCGCGTCGTCCCGGTCGAGGCTTGGCAGAACTTCGACGAAAGCCAGCCGCGAGGCATCGTCGATCGCGACATGGAGGAGCCGGTCAGCCTGCCCGAACGTAGCTTCCAGGTGCCGGTTCGATCGGTTTCAGCCCGCCGGTACCGGGCCGGTAGGCGGGAACCTCCTCGGCGCCACGATGGGCCTCCATCCAGGCCAACCAGTGAGGCCACCACGACCCCTCGTGTTTTTCGGCGCCAGCCAGCCACTCCTGCGGGCTTTCGGGATAGTCGCTCCGTGTCCAGTAGCCATACTTTGACCGATTGCCCGGCGGATTGATTACCCCCGCGATATGGCCTGAGCCCCCCAGCACGAAGGTCGTCTCGCCGCCCAGAAGCTGCGTGGTTGGATAGATCGAGGTCCAGACCGCGATGTGGTCTTCCTTGGTGGCAAGCACGTAGAAGGGAACGTCGCTCTTACCGAGGTCGATGGGCGTACCGTCCATGGTCAAATGGCCGGGCTTTCGCAAGCCGTTCTCGATATACATCTTTTCCAGGTACCACAGCAGCATCGCGGCGGGCAGCCGAGTACTGTCGCTGTTCCAGAACAGTAGATCGAACGCGGGCGGCTTGCGGCCCATTAAATAGTTCATCACATGGAAAGACCAGATCAGGTCGTTCTCGCGAACCATCGAGAACATGTCCTGCAAGTGATGGTTTTCCAGGTAACCATTCTCAGCCATGTGCTCGCGCAGAACCTGAAGGCGGTCGCGGTCGATGAAGACGCCAATCTCGCCCACATCAGTGAAATCGACCATCGTGGCCAGGATCGTCGCTGTCGCGACACGCTTGTCGCTGCGCGCCGCCATCCAAGCCATTGTGGCCGCCACCAGGATCCCGCCGATGCAGAAGCCGAGGATGTCGAACTTTATTTCGCCGGTCGCCTTACCCATCACGTCCAGCGCCGCGAGTGGGCCGAGGCGCATGTAATCCTCGAAGCTCAGATGGGCGTGCGCACTCGTGGGATTCACCCACGAGATCAGGAAGACACTGTGGCCCTGCGCCAGCATGTAACGGACCATGCTGCTGTCCGGCTTCATGTCGAATATGTAGTATTTGTTGATCCAGGGCGGCACGAAGAGCAGCGGGCGCTTATGCTGCATCTCCGTCAGCGGCTCGTAATGGATGAGCTGCATCAGTTCGTTTTGCCAGATCACCTGGCCGGGTGTCGACGCCAGATCGCAGCCGACGTGGAAGGCTTTGGGGTCGTGGGTGGCGATGTCGAGCCTCCCCTCTCCGCGTTCCAGATCGTCCAGCAGGTTGCGGAATCCATCTAGCAAGCTGCGTCCTTCAGTTTCCAAGAAACGGTCACGCGCCGCCGGGTTCAACGCCAAGTAGTTGCTGGGCGAGAGAGCGCTGAGCAATTGCCGGGTATAGAAGCGGACGCGCAGGTTGTTCTTGCCGTCATGGGGCAGCGACCCGAGAAACTTCTCAGCCGCCCGTTCGATTGCCAGGTGGACGTCGCGCAACCCTCGGCTGAACGGTTCCGAACTCCAGCGACCGTCGCGGAAGCGTCGGTCACTGCTGTCCTCGCCCGGGCCGGACCAAGCTTCGAGCCAGGCGCTTGAGGCGTCCCTCCACAAGTTTATCTGGAATTCGGCCAGCGCCCAGGGATCTTTCAGGAGTTGCAGCGCCACCTGGGTGTAGGCGTTGGCTACCGTCTTGGCATCGACCACTGAGTAATCCTGCCCGGCAGCTTGTGCGACCGCCTTGGCGTGGCTCCACAGCGAAAGATCCAGCGCGCGCTGCATCAGCCCGACGAATTCGGCGGTTTGGTCGGCCATTCTCGACTGGTCCATCCCGTTCCCCTTGTCCACAGCCATGCTGCGCTCGGAAGCTTCTGCCTCAGTGCGAACAGAGTGGCAGAAAGTGCCCGATCGAGCGCGGCCCCGAATTCAGTTCATCAAGAATTCCTAGTCGGCCTCCTCGAGTTACTTGGGCGGCAGGGTGGCGCAATATCGGGGCGAAAATACAGGGACGTTTCATCAGAGGCCCGCGGGCTCCCAAGCTCAGAGGAGTCCGCGGCAATCTCGCCTCGGTGGCGGCGGGCTCGTCGGAGATCGGCGAATCGACGCAGCGCTGATGCCACTCATTGCGCCGCCTTCAATGCGCCAGTGATCCGGGAGCTATTCGTTCGTCTTTATTGGCACCTGGCCCTGCTCCATCACCAATGGACTGCGGGACAAGCCTCCGATGCGATCACGATCTTCGATCAGGGTATGGTCCAGGCGGTGGCCTCGCTCATCCTGCTCAGCGGCATAACCGACCGCGACCCTGTCGCACGCGCGCTCGACATCGTGCCGAAACCGGACCTGCTCATCCGCTTCGAGGCGCCACGCCCCCTCCTGGAGGTGCGCCTTCGGGATCGCTGGCAGAAGATCGGTCCGCTTCAACGCTACTTCGAAATCGATCTGCAAGGCAGCCTGGACCATGTGGACCATGTCGATCTGATTTCGGACATGGTCAGCGCACGCGGGCTCCCCATGAGCCGCATCAGCAGCATCGATGCCCCAAGCCGCAATCTGTCGATCGATCGGATCACCACCGAGGTGCAGGCCAGGATCCGCTGTCGCGGAGGAGCCTACAGCACGCGGTTATCCGGCGCTCTCACATTAAGGCATCGGCCCGAAAGGCGGCTTGCTGTTTTCGCGCGATGGCGAGGGCTCGGTGCTTCCATATTCTATCACGCCTGAGGACGCACTGCGTAGCATGCCGAAATAGTGGGAACGAAAGGCGGGGACGAGGGCCAGCGTCGGATAGAGCGGGTCTGTGAGTGTGCCGAGCCGGTAGGCGATGGGAGGAAGCAGCGTTTTCGAGGTCAGCTCAATCTCGAAATCAGGAAACAGGTCCTGGATGCGGCGCCGTGTCATGGCCCTGACATTGCGGTTCCAGGGATTGGGATAGCGCAGGTCATACCAGATGATMACTCCGTCCGGCGTCAGGACGCGGGTGATCTCGCGCGCTACGTTACTGGCCATGCCGGGGCTCAAGATCGAGGAGAACACCGTGAAAACCAGGATGAAATCGAAACGCTGGTCGGGAAACGGCACGTGCTCGGCATTCGCTTCCGTGAACGATACGTCCGGGCATTTCCGTTTGGCGGTTGCGAGGCTTTCCGGGAGCAGGTCGACCCCGAACAGACGGTCGTTGGGAAAGCCGTAGCGCTGCAACTGGTGGATCAGATCCCCTGTCCCGCAGCCCAGATCCAGGACCCGATAGCGCTTGAGGGGAGGGGTCGTTTCGCGATCAAGCAACCGGTACAGGGCGATATCGCGATCGCGCACCATGCGCAGGCGTCCGGGGCGTTTCTCCTTCTCCGGGTTTACGCGATCCCTGTCCGCATATTTCGCATAGGCGGATTTGAGGCGATCGACCTCGGCCGCCGTCGTGTGATCGCAGACATCGTCAGTGTGTGGACGCATTTGAACGACCGGCATTGCAATCTCCCAGGCTGAATCGCCGATTGCCTCTCGCCAGCAGATGCGCTCGGGGCCATGCCACCCTTTCCAGGCGTGGGGATCAATTGGAACCCTACCGACAACACAGCGAGCGGGACGACCGAACCGGCATCGTGCGTACCCATCGAGGCCTGGTCGCCGCTGAGCTCGAGCTCCCGCCTCATCCGGCCAGACGGTCATCGAGACGCCTGCGAGAGTTTGGAGGCCGCGACGCCCACGGTCGGCATCCAGGTCGCACGCTATGCGAGGGCTCCATTTGCCCGGGGCTTCGGTTTCAAAGGTCAGCTGCGCCCAAGCGAGCCAAGACTGTCTCTGGTAGGCGCGAGGCAAAGGCTCGACATCCTCCGAATGGAGGATGACCCGGCATTTCCAGGCCGTCCGAGTGAACATTCTCCCGTGGCACCGAGACGCCGTCCTGGCGCAATCGCTGCTGGCTTCGTTCATGCGAAGGATGATCAAGGCGGTCGCCGAATGTGCGGTGGCGATCGACGCCAACACCTATTCGGTGCCGTGGCGCTGATCGGCCAGCGGGTCCGGGTCACGGCCGGCGATGAGATCGTGCGCATCCATCATGGCGGGCGGGAGGTGGTCAACCATGCCGAGTTAAAGGGGCGTCATGGCCGGATCGTCGACGATGCTCATCTGGCCGCCTTAGTCGGAACGGCCGAGTGGCTCGTCTCGCTCCGCTAAGATCACTTCCGGATCGACGAGGCCGGCCGCCGCGAACTCAACGATCCGGGAGGCGCTGACGCTGTTTTGCGAGCGGGAGGTCGTGCGCTGCGATCAGCGCCGGATCGACATGTCCTTCGGGCTCGCGCGCTTTCCCTACGTGCGCGATCTCACCGGACTTCGACTTCGGGGCACACTTCTCGCTCGACAAGGCGCAGATCCGCGAGATCGCTACGGGACGATTCATCGCCAATGGCGAGGCGGTCCTGCTTCGGGGCCCGCCGGGCGTGGCCAAGACCCATCTGGCGGTCGCGCTCGGACGCGAAGCCATCGTCACAGGCTACTCGCTTCACGCCGGCGACGACGTTGGTCGCGCAACTAGCCAAGGCCTATGCCGAGGGGCGCCTCGAGGAGAGGCTCAGCCACTACGCCAAGCCGAAGCCACTGATCGTCGTTGAACGTGGCTATCTGCCGTTCGAGCTCGACGCCGCGCATCTGTTCTTCCAGCTGGTCAGCCGTCGTTAAGCTGGGCGCGATGCCGGTAACCTCCAACCGGGCCGTCAGAGAATGGGGCTCGGTCTTCGGCGATCCGATCGTGCGACAGCTATCCTCGATCGGCTCCTGCACCACAGCCACGTCATCACCATCCGCGGAGACAGCTATCGGCTCCGTGAAAAGCGTCGCAGCGGCCTTTTGCAAAAGGCTGCTGCGACGCATCAACCCGCAACCTCCTGAGAGGAAACGGCTTGGGGGTCAGTTCTTTATGACGGAGTGGGGTCAGTTTCGGATGGCGGTGGACAGCATCGAATTTCTCGCGCGGTCAGCCGGCTCGAGTAACATGGGGCCGGCGGTCCACCTCTAGTGCAGCACGCCCGCGAGAGCTTGCGGGCCACCGCGACGATCACGCGCCTGCGGCCCTTCAGCCGGGAAAGCCGCGCGCCGAACTTGCGCAGTGGCGACGATTGTCCTCGACCGTTCATGATCGTGTTCGCGGCCAGGAACAGCGCCGAGCGCACCTCGGCATCGCCGGCTTTCGATGTCCGCCCCGGGTTGTCGCGCTCGCCTGACTGGTCGTGGTGCGGCGTGAGCACGAAGTGGGCCGCCACTGTTTTTGACCGCCGGAGCCGTGTCGGATCGTAGACGGCGGCCTTGAACGTCAATGGTGCGATGGAACCGACGCCTGACAGCGTCATCGCCCGCCTGGTTGCGGCACCGAGAGAGCCGAACGAACCGGACCATGGTCRCAGGTTTCGCTGCCACGCCCTCAGACCAAGGTCGGAGGTTTCGGCCCCAATGGGCACAGACCAGCGGCCCCCCAAAGGCACGCGCTGGTCCCGAAAATACCGTGACCTTGTCCTCTAACCACCTATACGTTGGTGGAGTTAATGTGCCCCTAATATTAATCCGCGTTTTGCAATTTGGGGTCCATCATGGCTTCGAGCTTTGTTGTCAATCTCGCCGATCTGAACAAGATTCTTGAGCAGATCAAGGTTGCTGAGCGTAATATTGCGGGTGAAAGTCTTGTCGATATTATCGGTCAAGATGCATCCTTGCTGCCAATCGGCCTTAGAACGGTCGATGGCAGTAACAATCATCTCCTGCCAGGTCAGAGCCAGGCCGGCGCTGCGGACGAAATCTTCCCGCGGCTGCTGACCCCGACCTACATCAATGATGCCGATGGCGACATGATGCCGCTCGGCCCCCCCGGAGCACCGGTCGTCACCAATACCAATTACGACCCCACCATCACCACCTCGAGCAACCAGCCGGGTGTGAACGTCCACAGCGTCGCGGATGCCGAYCCTCGCATCATCTCGAACCTGATCGTCGATCAGACGCTGACCAACAGRTCTGCCCTGATCGCGGCGCTCGAGAGGAGTGCGGCGGCCGGTGGTATTTCGCTGACGCCAGGGTCTTCCGTSGCGGCAGCCGCYGCCGATCTGATCCTGGCCGCGCGTGATGCGGCKGCCGCGGCYGCTCCCTTCGCCGCGGCAACGGCGTTAGCTTACGGGCAGGCCGTGACGGCTGCGGGAATTGTACAGACCCAGATCAGCAGCGCGCTTGCGAGCCTGACGGCGCTTCGCGCCGACGTGGCCGCCGATGGCGTCGTCGACRTCKCGACGAMYGCAGGCGACGCCGTCACGGCGGCGACGGCCGCCCTTGCGGCAGCAACCAGCGTCCTGGCTGCGCTTCAGGCGCCCGGCACGGCTRCCGMAGCCGCGGACATTGCCAGCGCCCAGGCCCAGGTGAACGCCCTCACGACCTTCGTGGCGACCGTGACGGCCGTGCAGGGAGCCGTCGGCGACGGCGTCACCATTCCCGAATTCAAYACGGTCGTCCTTGCCGAGGGCACCGCCCAGGGSCTGGCGACCGCTGCAGCGGCCAATGCGGTGGCGCTCTCCCAGGCCGTGGCCGACCCGGCCGGCCAGCACCTGGTCAATCTCATCGCGGATGCCGGTCTCGAGTTGTCCAATGATGGTTCGATCCTGATCGAGGACCGTTCGCCCGAYGTCGGCCTCTCGCCTCCAAACAGCGCCTGGATGACGTTCTTCGGCCAGTTCTTCGATCACGGCCTCGACCTCGTCACCAAAGGCAGCAACGGCACGATCTACATCCCGCTCCAGGCCGACGATCCGCTGATCGCCGGCCCGGACCATATCCTCGGCAATGCGGACGACCTTGCGCCGGAATTCCGCTTCATGACGTTGTCGCGGGTGACGCCCTTCGACGCCAATGGCAACCCGAATCCGCTGGGAACCGAGTCCCAGAACACGACGACGCCGTTCGTTGACCAGAACCAGACCTACACCTCCAGCGCCTCGCATCAGGTTTTCCTGCGGGAGTACAAGTTCAGCGTGGACGCCGTCGGTAATGATGGCATCGCGGACWCGCATGCCGTGAACACCGGCCACCTGCTCAATGGCGTCCATGGCGGCATTGCAAATTGGGCAGAAGTGAAGGCGCAGGCGGCRGAGAAGCTGGGGCTGGAGTTGAACGACGCCGATGTCCTCGACGTCCCGCAACTCGTCGTCGACGCCTATGGCAAGTTCACGCCGGGCACGCATGGCTATGCCCAGGTCATGGTCAATGTGTTTGAAAACGACGGGGTGACGACCCGCATTTCAACGGTTGCCGTCGAGGGCAAGGCGGGCGGCCTGGACATTCACCACATCCTTCCGAGCGACCTGCCGGCAGGTTTCGTTCCCTTGCCGGGGGCGACTGCAACCGTCTTCCAGGTGATCGGTACCGGTCATGCCTTCCTCAACGACATCGCGCACACTGCTGTACCGGTGGTGATCGGCGGCGTCTTGCAGCCCGACGCCGACAGCATTGTCGGGAACCCCGTCCCGGATGACGGCCAGGGCCATAATCTTCAATACGATGATGAACTGCTCAACTCGCATTTCCTGACCGGCGACGGCCGCGGCAACGAGAACATCGGGCTGACCGCGGTTCACACGATCTTCCATTCCGAGCACAATCGCCTCGTCGAGGCGAACAAGGACACCATCATCGCCTCCGGCGACGTGGCCATCGTCAATCAATGGCTCGCCGCCGATCCCGACAACGCCCGGACGGCGATCAGTCAGGTCGAGCTCGATGCCATCAACGCGCTGACCGACCCGTTGGCAAAGGCTGCGGCGATCGATGCCTTGGACTGGGATGGCGAGCGTCTGTTCCAGGCCGCCCGCTTCGTCACCGAGATGCAATACCAGCATCTCGTGTTCGAGGAGTTCGCGCGGCGCATTCAGCCGAATGTCGATCCGTTCGTCTTCACCAACTCGGCCGATCTGAATCCGGCGATCGTCGCCGAGTTTGCCCACACCGTCTATCGCTTCGGCCATTCGATGCTGGTCGATACCGTGGACCGGCTCGACAATGATCTCTCGCTCGTCAACAGCGACAACGCTTCGGCCGATGATGCGCAGCAGGTCGGCCTGATCCAGGCCTTCCTCAATCCGCAGGAATTCACCGCCGGCGGCGTCGTCCGGGATAGCSTTGGGGCCCCTGTCGGATTCAGCGACGAGGTGGCRACCGGTGCGCTGATCCGCGGCATGTCYCGTTCGGTCGGCAATGAAATCGACGAATTCGTCGTCGAAGCCTTGCGGAACAATCTGCTCGGACTGCCGCTCGATCTTCCCGCCTTGAACCTCGCCCGGGCTCGCGACACCGGCATYCCGAGCTTGAAYGACGCGCGCGCKCARATCTACGCCACGACCGGCGGCGCCGAYCTCAAGCCCTATACCAGCTGGGCCGACTTCACYCAGCACATCAAGCACCCGCTATCCGTGGTCAACTTCATCGCAGCCTATGGCACCCATCCGCTGATCGCCGCCGAGACGACCTCGGAGGGCAAGCGTGCAGCCGCCATGGCCATCGTGCTCGGCACCGATCAGACCGTGCCAGCGAATGCCGCCATGCAGCCGCCGGTCCTGGCGCATACGATTCATGCTCCGGCTGACCGCCTCGACTTCCTGAACGCGACCGGCCTCTATGCGGCGGACGGCGCCGGTCCCCATGACGACAGCCTTGGCGGACTGAACCATGTCGATCTGTGGATCGGCGGTCTGGCCGAGGAGATCAACGAGTTCGGCGGCCAGCTCGGCTCGACGTTCAACTTCGTGTTCGAATATCAGCTGGAGCACCTGCARAACGGMGACCGGTTCTATTACCTCAGCCGCACGCAGGGCATGAACCTGCTGAACCTGCTGGAGCCCAATTCGTTCACCGACCTGGTCATGCGCAATACCGACCTGGGCGATCTCCATTCGACGCATCTTCCGGGCAACCTCATGTCGGTTCCGGACATGATCCTGGAGCTCGACAAGCTGGCGGGTCAGGAGAACTATAGCGGCATTGCCGCGCGCGACGGGACCGATCCAGCCGATCGCAGCCTGCTCGATCCCGTGCACTCCGATCCTTTCGTGCAAGGCATCGATCCCAAGGTTCACCGGGTCGAAGGGACGGCCCGCCTGGATGCCAACGGTCAGCCGGTTCTCGATGCGGATGGCAAGCCGATCTTCGATGGCGGAATCCTGCAGTTCTCCGGCGGTGAACACGTSGTTCTCGGCGGYACCGAGGGCAATGACAGGCTGTATGGCGACAAGGGCATCGACACCCTCTGGGGCGATGACGGCAATGACTATCTGAATGCCGGCATGGAATCCGACCAGGTGTTCGGCGGCGGCGGCGACGACATCATCGAGGATCCGTTCGGGGACAATTTCCTGCGCGGCGAAGCCGGTGACGACGTGATCGCCAGCGATGCGGGCCTCACCCTCATGTTCGGCGGCGAGGGCAACGATTTCATCATGGGCGTCACGGACGCCAAGGAAGTGTTCGCCGGCCCGGGCAATGACTTCATTCTCGGCGGTTCMGCRCCCGACGGACTGATGGGCAAYGARGGGGATGACTGGATCGAGGGAGGCGAGGGTTTTGACGGTCTGTCGGGTGAAAACTCGGACCTGTTCTTCAACTCGCCGATCATCGGACACGACATCCTCAACGGCCAGGGCAACGACACCGACTATGATGGCGAGTCCGGCGACGACATCATGGTCCAGGGCGCCGGAATCCAGCGCAAYAACGGCATGCTGGGCTTCGACTGGTCCATTCAGAAGGGAGACGAAACCGACGGCGTCATCGATCTCGGCATCTCGCGCTTCGCCAATCAGCTCGCGCTGACATTGCGGGACCGCAACGACTCGGTGGAARGCGCCTCGGGCTGGAAGCACAACGATACATTGATCGGAACCAGCTTTCCGGTCGGCGCTGTCGGCGCAGGAACCGGCCCGGTCAATGGGCCCGCGACGGACAGCAAGCTTCTGTCCCAGAACGTCGACCTGATCCGCGGGCTCGAGGACTTCATCAAGCTGGCGCCCGGTGCGGTCATCGGACAATCGGCGGCGACCGTCGCGGCCATGGCGGTCGCTGGCTCGCATTTCCGCGATCTCGCTCCCGACACCACTGTCTTCGACCCCGGCAATGGTGGCGACATCCTGCTCGGCGGCGCCGGCAGCGACACCATCACYGGMAATGCCGGCAATGATCTGATCGATGGCGACCGCTGGCTCAATGTCCGGATCTCGGTGCATGCCACCAAGGACCCGGCGAGCGCCCAGCTGTTCACGGTCGATGGCTTGACCACCCTCATCTCGGGGACCGGCAATGCCAATTGGGACGGAAAATCGGTCGCCGACCTGATGCGAACCGGACAGATCAATCCGGGCCAGCTCGAAGCGGTGCGCGAGATCATCTCCGACGGCGCCCTGGCAACCGATACCGACGTGGCGGTCTTCCACGGCAGCCGCGCCGACTTCACGCTGACGCGCAATGCCAACGGCACGGTAACAGTCGTCGACACTGTCGTGGCACCGGTCCTCGGGGCAGATGGCATCAAGATCCCGCTGATCGACGACGAAGGCACCGACACGCTCGTGAATATCGAGATCGCGCGGTTCACGAATTTCGATGCCAATGGCATTCCGACCGGAACGTTCACGGATGTGTCGCTGGCACGARCAAGCGGCGCMCCGACGATCACCAGCACCGGCACCAATGTCCTGACGGCCAGCACCGCTGGAATCGTCGACGCCAACGGCATTGCCAACACCATCCGCTACCAATGGCAGACCTCGGCAACCGGAACAGGACCCTGGACCAATGCCGGGCTGCCGACGGCCAACGCCAACCGCACCATCAACGACGCCAATTTCTATCGGGTGATCGTCAGCTATATCGATGGYGACGGGCTTGCCGAGTCGGTGACCTCCCAGATCGTCGCCCGGGTCGGAACCGGTGGGAACGAAACCATTACCGGCACGGCCGATCCAAACCTGATCAACGGCCTGGCGGGCAACGACACGCTGAACGGCCTGGCAGGTGACGACGTCCTGAATGGCGGAGCCGGCGCCGATACGCTCAATGGTGGCGCCGATAACGATACGCTGGTCGCCGGTGTCGACACCGTCCGCGACGTCCTCGATGGTGGCACCGGGATCGACACCGCGGATTACTCGGCGGCAACGGCGGTTTTGACCGTGACGCTGAACGGCGCAACCGCGGCGGTCGTTGCGGGGTCGGGGACCACGAACGCAACTTCCGACACGATCGCCAATATCGAGAATTTCATCGGCGGGAGCGGCAACGACTCGATCACCGGTGATGCCAACGACAACGCGCTCAGCGGCGGGGCCGGTAACGACGCGCTGAYCGGYGGWCWGGGCAACGACGTGCTCAGCGGCGGGGCCGGTGCCGACACGCTGAACGGCGGMGCAGGCAACGATCKKCTCGATGGCGGCGCCAATCCCAACACTACGGGCGACGTCATGACCGGCGGTGCCGGCGACGACACCTATGTCATCGAYGATGTGRCMGGCACGGCKGCTCAAMGGGACCAGGTCATCGAGGCTGCAGGCGCTGCCGGCGGCATCGATACGGTGACCGGAKCGGTCAATCTCGACCTCGCACTYTAYGCCAATGTCGAGAACGTCACGCTGACGGGAACCGCGAATGTCARCGCGACTGGCAATACCGGCGACAACATCCTCACCGGCAATGCCGGCAACAACGCACTGACCGGCGGCRMCGGCACGGAYACGGCGGTGTTCACCGGATCGGTGCTCGACCATACCCTCACCACGACCAATGCSGGCGTGCTGACCATTACAAGCGATGCCGATGGCCGCGACACGCTGACGACGATCGAAAAGGTTCAGTTCGGCGCGACGGCCTACACCACCCAGTTGGGAACGGCAGCCGGGACGACGATCACCGGCTCGGCTGGCAACGACCTGATCTTCGGCCTCGGGGGCAACGATACGATCAATGCCGGCRCYGGTGACGACGCCATCGTCTGGCGGGTCGGCGATGGYCGCGATGTCGTCAATGGCGGGGCCAACGGAACGGTCGGCGATGCCTTCAGCATCACCGGCGACAATTCGGACGAGGTCTTCTCGATCTATTCCAGGTTCGAGTGGCTGAAAGTCGCAGGCAATCTCGCCAGCGATCTCAATGCCAACACRGATATCGTGATCACCCGCAACGGCACGGGTACGGCCTCGGTCGTGGCCGAGCTGGATCAGATCGAAGAGATTTCGATCAATACCGGTGGCGGCAATGACAGCGTCCTCGTGGTCGGCAACCTGACCCCCTCGGATCTGCGCTTCAACACCATCACGGTGAACTCCGGCACAGGTGACGACACGGTCGACGTGACGGCTCTCGAATCGGCCCACCACGTCGTGCTCAATACGGGCGGCGGCTCCGACCATCTGGTTGGCATGCGTGCCCAGGATGAAATGCACGTGACCGGACCAGCTGCAGCCGGCGGATCGACTGGCGG
>NZ_JBFTRC010000127.1:0-24446 GCF_056399325.1 Allobosea sp. 01N443 | reverse complement strand
CTCATGAAGCGCAGTAGAGCGGCCCCGCCAGCGGCGGCGCCGTCTCGATGGCTGCGTTATAGGCCCCACCATCTCGACCTGTCAACGCCAAAACAAAACTTTTCCGACAGTTCCGTGACAGGGCCTCATATTTTGGCAATCCGCCGTCGGGAACGCTAGAATAAAGCCAATGATCGCAATGCCTTGCTGAGTTATCAACTTCCCGGGGCCCGCATCTGCTCCATTCCGAGGCGCGAGACGCCGCCATCGACGRCAGCGAAAGTCCTTGGCACGCGCACCGTCCTTGGGGCCATCCCGGACAGCGACCGGCCATTCCCACGACACGCCCGAGGGTCTGCGCTGCCTGCCTGGACGCCGAACGCGGCGCTCTGCACAGTCCCAGGTCTGCCTCGCATCCGCTCGCGGCAGTCCAGGACGCCCGCCGGCAACAAGCCGGCGCGCGAACGGGACCGGATCAAGAGCGGGTTCACACCATGCCGGAGAATACTATGCCTGAGATCATCGTGGTCGGCGCCGGAGTCCTCGGAACCTCCGTCGCCTATCGCCTCGCCCTCGCGGGCGCGCGCGCTACCGTGCTTGAGGCGACACGGGTTGGCGGCGGTACGTCCGGAATCAGCTTCGCCTGGACCAACTCCTGCAACAAGGAGCCGCGCAGCTATCATGACCTGAACGTCGCCGGCATGAAGGCGCACGCAGCATTGAAGGAGGAGTTTGGCGCAACACCCTGGTGGCATGGCGGCGGTCGCGTCGAATGGAAGGCGGAAGCCGAGCGCGACGGTCAGCGCACCAAAGTTTCACGCCTGCAGGACTGGAGCTACGCGGCCGAATGGATCGACCGCAAGCAACTGCTCGAACTCGAGCCGGATATCGATCCCGCGGCGATCGGTGATGCGCCCATCGCCTGGTACCCGAATGATGGCTGGCTCGACCCGGTCGTCTACGCCCACGCCATGATGAGCGCGGCATGCCGGCTCGGCGCTGAGCTGAAGACCCAGACGCGGGTAAGGGCCCTCCTCGTCGAAGGCGGCAAGGTCAAGGGCGTACGCTGCGAAACCGGCGAGATATTTCATGCAGACCTGGTGGTGAACTGCACCGGGCGCTGGTCCAATGACACGATCGGCACGTCCGCTCCCAATGTCCCGCTGGAGCCCACGGTCGGTTTCCTGGTCTTTACACCGCCTGTGCCGGCTTCGATCCAGCGCGTGGTCTCCTCGCCGCTTTGCGATTTCCGACCGGATGGCGCCGGAAGGCTGATGGTGCATTGKGGACCGGCCGACGCGCAGGTGACGCCCGAGGTCAGCGAGCATCCCGGCATGGCACAGGCTGCGGTCGTGATCGAACGGCTGACCAGGATCCTTCCCGGCATTACGCCGATCCAACCCGAGGCCACGCGCGTCACCCAGCRCCCCATTCCCAGGGATGGCCTCTCGGCCATCGGGCCCGTGCCTGGCCTCGACGGCTATTATCTGATGGTCACGCATAGCGGCGCGACGCTCTCGCCGGCGCTCGGGGCCATGGCCGCGGACGAGATCCTCACTGGCATTGAACAGCAGGAGCTTGCCGATTTCCGCCCCGCGCGCTTCTTCACATAGAATGGGAATCCGCGGCGGCCCCCGGAGAACCGTCCAGCCGTGTGCTCGTCGCGCCGAATGATGGGAGGGCAAGCCGTGACGGAGGTTCACGACCTTCMGCGCTTCGTTACCGCCCAGGAGCCGATCTTCGAAACCGCGCTTGCCGAGCTGCGAGCAGGCCGGAAGCGGACCCACTGGATGTGGTTCGTCTTTCCGCAGCTGCGCGGTCTTGGCCTTTCGCCGACGGCGGAACGCTACGGCCTGGCGTCGCTGGCGGAAGCGCGTGCCTATCTCGCCCATCCCATTCTCGGCCCCCGCCTCGTCGCGTGCACCGCCGCCATCCTGGAGCTCGAGGGCCACTCAGCCCACACCATCTTCGGCTCGCCCGACGACAAGAAGCTTCGCTCGAGCTTGACCCTGTTTGCGCTAGCCGCGGCTAGCGGCGACACTATCTTCCGGCAGGGCCTGCAGCGCTATTTTGGCGGCGAACCGGATCCGCGCACGCTCGACCTGATCGGGCAGCCCCCGTCCGGCGAAACGCGCCCATAGTCCGCAAGCGGCAGATCGCTCACCAGGGGCCGTGAAGCTACCCCTGGAAGCGGATTGTCATTGCCCTGTGCTCGCGGCAACCGGCCGGCCGGGCCCACTCCCCGACCGGAGATCGCCACGCTTCGCGAGGGCCAAGGCTTCAAGCTCGAGGACCATTCGCTCCGGTGTCTCACATGGGAGGGCGCCGAGCACTGAAATCTCGCGGGTCACATCGACCGGCAAGCCCGAGTTCGAGTCGTCGGGAATCTGATTCAGCCGGCCGCCGATGCAGACCGGGATGGACCGGGCGGCCCGCTCGAGAGCGCCCAGTACCTCGCTCGCGAACCGAAGGGCGATGCCGTTATATGTGCTGATGGCGATGACATCGCATCCCCGTGCCAGCGCAATCTCGACAAGATCATCGGGGTCGACCGATGTACCGCCATCGACCGCCTCAACCCCCAGGCTCGTGAGCAGGTGCTCGATCAGATTCTTACCGTGCTCATGGACATCGCTGCTGGCCACACAGACCTTGAGACCACTCGCTTCGATCAGACGACGGGCACTGACCGGAACCTTCGCCACCCAGGATTCAGTGGCGTGCTGGAGCTCATCGACCCATTCGGCAAGCACAATGGCCCGCCGCCCGCCCCATGCCGCACGGTCGGCTGCCCCCGCGCCATACAGCGCCTCTAGGCGTTTCGGACCGATTCGGCGCAGGGCCAACATGAGTGCGGCAGGATCGCGCGTGTCGATTCCGGCTTCCCGCAAGCCCGTCAAGACCTTGCCGGCAAAGGCCCGGCCGCCATCGACGAGGCTTGCGGCCATCCCGTCGACCAAAGCCAGGTCGATCAGGCCGAGATTGGCGGACGCGTGCTCGACCATCCGGGCTGCGAAAACCTGCGCATCGATGATTTCGTCGGTATCGGGTATCCGCTCGTTCTCGGTCACCGGGACCGGATTGATCGCGTGCCCACTCGCCCGGCGCTGCAGCGACCAGATATCGGCCTGGAGGTAGCTCGCCAGACTTGCGAAATTGCCGGCCGGCGTGGATCTGTAACTCACCGTGTTGCCGAAAATCATGCTTCCCGGCGTGTCCGACACCTGCATCAAGGCATGATGGAAGGCGAGCCGCATGAGCGGGGCCGTGAAATGGTGTCCGTAGCAATGCGAGACTTTGGCGCCGATCAACGCATCGACGATGTATTTCTCGATCAGCACCATGCCGAGCGCGGAACTCATATCGGCGAACAAACCGGCAAAGCCGTCGTCGAGGTTCGAATGAACCAACACCTCGACGGGTTGAGCAGCGATCAACCCAAGCGCCGTCACCGTGGCCTCGGTGGTGGCGACATCGTCGTCCCAATCGGGGAGGCGGAACGTGAAATATTGGCCGAGATTCCCGACAGTGGTGACCCCGGCTGCCAGCGCGGCCCGGGTATTCTCCACGGCCCCGGGCAAGCCCAGCATGAAGTCGCCGAAATGCGCCGCGGCCGGCACGATGCCGGTGATCCGCGAAAAATCCTCGGGCCCGTCGAGGACGATGCCGGTGCCGCGCGGACGCTGGGAGCGCTGCGCGAGCGGGTACCCCATCGACCAGTCCAGGGTGATGCCGAAGCGATCGACCACCGTGCCGAGCCTGGCGCAGCTCTCATGCACGGTCCGGATCGCCTCCAGCGTTCTGTCGACGCTGCGAAAGCCGATATGGGCGTGCTGCATGATGCGCCCCTGAACGGCGGTCCTGCGCTTGTAAGCCGCCTCGGAAGGAACGCCCATCGTATCGAGGAAAAGATTGCGGCCCACCTGCCAGGTGCGCGCCATGACCGCGCCCTCTGCAAGAAGCTCGGCGCCCGGCCGAAGCGCACCGGGAACGAGATCCGCGAGAGGCGGCAACACCGTGTTGGTCATGAAATCCTCCCGGCCATGCGCTCCTGAATTCCCGCGTCAGATGGCCACGATGTCGAACTGGCGTCGGATCGCGGCGACCAGACTGGAGGCCGTGATCGCCGAGGTCTTTGGGTTGCCGGCGGAGGGCAAGTTGGTGAAGCGCAGATAGGCCGAGCCGAGCGAGCTCTCCGCCTCGATCTCGTGAATATTTCCCCTGGCCGCGGGATCGGAGACGATCCGCGTCGTCACCCGTGCGGCACGCGCTGCGAGCGCAATGGTGAGCCCGACATTCAGGTTCCTGGGATAGAGCCGCGCCGCTTCCTCCGCGCTGCCTTCATAGAGCACGATCTCGGCGACGAGCGACCGCTCGCTAAGCCCGGCCTGCGCCAGCTCGGCCGCCCACGCGGCCGGTGGCTTGCGCGAGGTGTAGCGAATCCGGGCATCGTCGGCTTCGCGTAGCGCCGCGAGATAGTCGAGCCCCCCGACAGCCCCGGACGGCAGGATGAGTCGCGCCCCGCTCCGTGCCGCGATCCCGGTCAGGCGAGCCAGGAAATCAGTATCGGCAAGGGCGCCCGTCGAAGCCGCAATGACCGCAAGGCCGGCGGCCAGAACATCCGGCAAGGCCTCCACGACGGCGGCATGCCCGGCCGCCTCGACAACGAGGTCGGGTCGGCTGGCAATCAGTTCCGGCACCGTCGTGGCGACCTCGACGCCCACCGGCACCGTGGCGCAACTCGGAGAATCCGGCCGCAACAGCACGGTGAAGTGAAAGTCCGCCGACTGTTGGAGGCGCGCATGCACCTCGCGCGCGATCGTGCCGAAGCCGATCAACCCTATTCGCTTCCTGCTCATGGCAGTCCCATTGCGACAGATCAGGGGTTGCGCTGGTCGGTCGGCGGCACGGCGAACACGGTCTGGCGCTCGATTTCGAGAACGTTGTCCGGTCGGGGGAAATTGGCCGGTGCCGCCTCGCCCGCAACCCGCGAACGGCCGATCAGACGGAAGAAATCCTCGAGGCCATTCGGCACGATCAACCAGACCCAGTGCAGGTCCTCGGTCCCCACGTTGATGAACATATGCCGACGGCTCTTGCCCACGAAGATCGCGGTGCCGGGTTGAAGCGGAACGTCCTTGCCGTCGAGCACGGCACGCCCCTTGCCCTTGATGAAATAAATCACCTCCTCGTGTCGATCGTGGCTGTGTTCACGGACATAGCCACCGGGCGGCACGGTCTGGGTTCCCAGAGCCAATGGGTGATCCATCCGCACCCGCGCGGGGTCGACGACCACCTCGATATGGCCGTTGGCCGGAACCGGCTGCCAATAGCTCGTCGCCTGGCCGGGCTGGATAACGAATGTCTCACCGGGTTCGTGAATTTCGGTCATGGGGTCATCTCCATTCCGTGGGCTCTTCCCGGGACGGCGGAAAGCAACTTCTGCGTATAAGGATGCTTGGGAGCAGCGAAGATCTCGGCCGTGACGCCGTGTTCGACCACCTCGCCGCGCTGCATGATCGCGATCCGATCGCAGATCTGGGCCGCGACGCGCAGGTCGTGCGTGATGAAGATCATCGACAGGGAGAGCCGATCGCGCAGTTCGACGAGCAGCTGCAGCACCTGCGCCTGGACCGAGACATCCAGCGCCGAAACCGCCTCGTCGGCGACCAGGATCTTTGGCTCGAGCGCAAGCGCTCGGGCGAGCCCGATGCGCTGGCGCTGCCCGCCCGAAAACTGATGCGGCAAACGGTCGGTGGCGCTGGGATCAAGCCCCACCAGCGAGAACAGCTCCTTGGCTTTGGCCAAGGCCTTGTCCTGCTTGACGCCGCGGGCGATCAGCCCCTGGGAGACCAGGTCCCCGGCCGTGCGCCGCGGATTGAGCGAAGCGTAGGGATCCTGAAACACCATCTGGACGAGATGACGCTGGCGGCGCAGCGTCTCGCCGCGAAGCTTGCCGAAATCGACGCCGTCGAGTTCGATCGCTCCCTGATCGGGATCGAGCAGGCGTACGATGCAGCGCGCCAGAGTCGACTTGCCCGAACCGCTTTCGCCGACGATGCCCAGAGTAGCCCGGCTCGGCAGATCGATATCGACCGCCTTCACTGCGTAGGTCACGCGGCGCTGCCGGCCGAACCAACCGCCTCCCGTCCGATAGGTCTTGGACAGAGCGCGCACCGTCGCGATCGTCTTGTCCGGCAACTCCCGCGGCGGCGGCGGGGTGATGCTCGGAACCGCTGCGATCAGCGCGCGCGTATAGTCGGCCTTGGGATTATCGAGCACCTCGCGGACTGTTCCGCTTTCGACGACGCGACCATGCTGCATCACCATCACCCGGTCGGCGATCTCCGCGACGACGCCGAAGTCATGGGTAATGAACAGAACCGCCATGCCGGTCCGCCGCTGGATGTCCCTGATCAGCGTCAGGATCTGCGCCTGGATGGTGACATCGAGGGCAGTAGTCGGCTCGTCCGCGATCAGGATCTTCGGTTCCAGAGCCAGCGCCATGGCGATCATCACGCGCTGGCGCTGCCCTCCCGACAACTCATGGGGATAGGCCCGGTAGGCCGAAGCCGGCTCGGGAATGCCGACCTCGTCCAGCAGCTTCAGCGCGCGCTCCCGGATCTCCTGCTTCGACAGCTTGGTGTGAGCCCGGAACATCTCCGCGATCTGGTCGCCCGCGGTGCGCAGGGGGTTCAGGGCCGTCATCGGCTCCTGGAAGATCATGCCGATCTCGGGACCGCGGATCGCACGCAGCTCGTCCTCGGAGAGGCCGAGAATGTTCCGCTCGCCGAGCATGATCCTGCCGCCCCGCACCGGCAGGCTGGTGGGAAGCAGCCCCATCAGCGCCGACGCGGTCATCGACTTGCCGGAACCGCTTTCCCCGACCACGCAGACGATCTCGCCCGGCGTGAGGGTCAGCGAGAGCTTCTCGACCGCATAAGGCCGGTCGGCCCCTCCGGGCAGGGCGATGGATAGATCTTCGATACGAACGAGAGGGGTCATCGGCCGCGGAGCCTCGGGTTCAGCGCATCGTTGAGCCCCTGTCCGACAAGGGAGACGGACAGGATCGTCAGCAGGATCGCCACGCCGGGAATCGCGGAGACGTACCACTCGCTGCGCAACACCTTGCGGCCCTGGCCGATCAGATTGCCCCAGGAGGCGATGTTCGGATCGGACAGGTCGAGGAAGGCGAGCGCGCTTTCGAGGAGGATCGCCGTCGCCATCACGACGCTGCCATAGACGATGATCGGCGCCAGCGCGTTGGGCAGAACCTCGCGGAAGATGATCCAGCGATTGGTCAGGCCGAGCGTCCGGCAGGCCTGGACGAACTCGCGATTGCGCAGGGTCAGGAACTCGGCGCGCGTCAGGCGCGCCACCGCCGGCCAGGACACGATGCCGATCGCAATCGTTACCGCCGTCATGTTCGAGCCCACCACCACCACGAGCACAAGCAGCAGGATGAAGTTCGGAAGCGTCTGGAAGGCCTCCGTCATGCGCATCAACGCGTCATCCGTCATGCCGCCATAGAAGCCGGCGATCGCACCGACGACGATGCCGATTGCAATCGCAATCAAGGTCGAGACGATGCCCATCAGCAATGTGGTGCGGGCGCCGTGGGCGATCTGTGCCGCGATGTCGCGGCCCGACGCGTCCGTTCCCAGCAGGAAGCGACCGCCGAGCGAAGGCCATTGCAGCGGCCGACCGGCAAGCCCCAGTGGATCGCGCGGGTAGAGCAGGTCGGCAAAGATGGCGAGGCCGACGATGCCGATGAGCAGGAGCAGGCCAAGCACGGCAGCGGGGCTGAACAGGAAATATCGGAGCGCCTTCATGATCAGGACGCCCCGGCCGTGATCCGCGGATCAAGGCGCGCATAGATGAGATCGACGACGAAGTTCACGCAAATGACCATGATGGCAGAGACAAAGACGATCCCGAGCAGCGTGTTGAGATCGCGCTGAACTACGGATTCGTATGCGAGCCGCCCGATGCCGGGGAGCGAGAACACGCTTTCGATGACGACCGAACCACCCAGCATCGTGCCGGCTTGCAGGCCGATCAGCGTGACCATCGGCAAGAGAGCGTTCCGCAGGACATGCCGCCGGACGATCTCGCTCTGCCTCAGGCCCTTTGCCCGGGCGGTTCGCACGAAATCCAGCGTCGAGACCTCGAGCATCGAGGCGCGCATGATGCGCAGATAGATGGCGAGGAAGATCAGGGAGAGCGTGATCGTCGGCTGGACCAGATGCCGTGCGATATCGAGCACCAGCCAAATGCCCGTCAGCCCGCACCGATTTCCTGAAAGCCACCGGGCGGGAGCCAGGCCAGCCAGATCGAGAAGACGACGATGCTCATCAGCCCGAGCCAGAAGGACGGCGTGGCATAGAAGATGAGGCCGAGCAGCGAAATCAGCGTATCGGCCCAGCCGTTCACGCGCTGTGCCGAGACGATGCCAAGCAGCATGCCGGCAAAGAAGGCGAAGCTCAGCGCCGAGAACATCAGCAGGAGCGTTGCCGGCAGCCGCTCCAGGATAACGGTGGCGACGGGCTTGTTGTAGATCGCGGAGAATCCGAGATCCAGACGGACGAGCCGCCAGAGATAGTCCAGCAAGCGGACAGCCGCGCTGCCTTCCAGCCCATAGAAGCGACGCAACTCTGCCGCAGTGGCAGGGTCGCCACCGCCCATCTGCGCCATCAATGCATCAACCGTGTCGCCGGGCGCGAACTGAAGCAGCACGAATAATCCGGCGAGCAGGATGAGCAGCGTCGGAACGCTGCTCATCAGGCGTCGTCCGGCCAGTTTCAGAATGTGCATGGCCGTACTTTTCTGGGGCGCGCCAGGATCAGGATTCGATCCAGAGATCCGCCCAGTGGCTCGAAGGCCAGCGCGGATTGTTGTGGTGGTTCTTGAGCTTCTTGCTGGTGACCGAGATGAACTGGCGTTCTGTCGCCATCCAGAGCGGGAGCTCGGTGTTCAGCAGCTTGACGATCTCGGGATAGGCGGCCTTGCGCTTGGCCGGATCGATCTCGAAGGCGGCATCGTCCATCATCTTGTCGGCCTTGGGATCTTCCCAGCCCCACTGGTTGGTGAACGCGGTGCCCTTCGGGCTGCCCGAGCGGTACCAGACCATGGTGCTGATCGCCGGATCGGCGCGATAGATGTGCCAGCCGGTCGAGAGATCATAATTCCAGTCGCGATAGACGGCCGTGAGATAGGTCGCCGCATCGGGACGCTGAAGCTCGACCTTGATGCCGACCTGCTGCAGCGACTGCTGGATGAAGGTCGACCAGAGCGGGATGTCCTCGCCGAAGGGCGGGCTCAGCATCTTGAGCGAGAAGCGCGTGCCGTCGGAGCCGCGCTTGAAGCCAGCCTCGTCGAGCAGGGCGTTGGCCTTCTTGACGTCGAACGGATAGTCGGGCGCTCCCGCCTTGTAGAAATTGGTCGAGACGGACGGAATCGGCCCGTGCGCCCGCTTGCCGTTGCCGTACAGGAAGTTCTCGATGAAGAAATCGGTGTCGACCGCGTGGACGATGGCACGGCGGACCCGGACATCGGCGAGTTCCTTGCGACGCAGGTTGAATTCGATCGTGTTCTGGAAGGGCTGGCGCTCGTTGCCGCGCGAGGAGACCTCGAAGCGGGCGTCCTTGCCCAGCCGATCGATGTCGGCCAGCGGCAGCGAGGAATAGTTGCTCATATGGACCTGGCCGGCCTCGATCGCGGCAGTCGCCGCGGCCTTGTCGGTGATGAAGCGCCAGATGATCTTGTCGAGATAGGGGTAACCCTTGCGCCAGTAATCGGGGTTGCGCTCGGCGATGACATACTGGCCGCGCTCATACTGCGCGAACTTGAACGGGCCTGTTCCGATCGGCGCGACGTTCGCCGGGTTGTCGAGGATGTTGGTGCCTTCGTAGATGTGCTTGGGCGCGATGTAGCCCAGGTCGGGCGCGGCGCCCATGAACAGGTCCATCGGCATCGGACGGTTGTAGCGGAAGATCGCCGTATGCGCGTCCGGCGTATCGACCGCCTCCAGGGCGGAGTGCAGCGCCGTGCCGTAGTTCAGGTGCTTCTTCCACAGCTCCATCGCCGTGTACTGCACGTCAGCGGAGGTGAAGGGCTTGCCGTCGTGCCACTTCACGCCCTCGCGCAGCTTGATCGTGATGGTCTTGCCGTCCGGCGAACCTTCCCAGCTCGTCGCCAACATGGGCTCGAGTTCGCCCTTCTCGTTCAGGTCGACCAGCGGCTCCATGATCTTGGAGGCGATGACATAGACACCGGTCGAGGCCCGCAATGCGGGGTTCAGGATGCGCTGCTCCTGCGGCATGTGCACGGTCACGGTACCGCCCCGCCGCGGCTCCTGGGCGAACGCTCCGATCGGCGAGCCCGCTAGCAGCGCCGCCGCACCGGCCGATGCGAGCATCTGACGACGCGTAAATGTTGATGCAGTCATGTTCCCCTCCATTATTGTGAATTCAGGCCTGCTGGCGTCAGGCGATCGATCAAGGCCGCGCGGACCGCCTTCCGGCTTCCCAGCCAATCAGAGCCCCTTCGACGGAGGCGCAATGCAGCGGCCATTCGCCGGCTATGCTCCATTCGGCGAATGGCTCGGCGGTCGTGCCAGCCGCGACGTCGAGGACAATTCCGCAGCCTGTGCCTTGAGCCTGCGCGCCGACCTGCCAACGCCTGTCGAAACTCGGCGCATCCATGAAGACGAGATCCGCCCCCCGCGGGCGCATAGCGACGCAGAAACCACCGTCCTCGCCCCGCGCGAATGTGAGGCCGAGCATTTGCGCGCAGAGCGCCGCGGCAGCCGGCGGATCCTCAGCCACGATCTCGATGCGGCTCAGGGCGCGGGCACCATTGGCATGGCTGACGAGATCAGGCAGCCAGACSGTCTCGCGCGTCAGATGCTGGCAGGCRAAGAKGCGCACACCGGCAGGCGCTGGCTCGAGCGGCCATTGGAAGATGCGAAACCCCGCCTCTCCCACGCCGCCGCTGCCCAGTTCGACTGGCCGACGGAATTCGAACGGCCCAGTCGCCGAAATGCCGCCTCTCTTGAGCGTATCGAGCGCCGCCTGCGCATCGTCAGTCCGCATCGCGAGGCGTTCCAGCCCCGCTCCCGCGGCGAGGAAGTCGCGGGTCGGCCGATTGAAGTCCGTCGGGGCAAGCACGCCGAGCAGTTCGACGTAGTCGTCCTCGAACATGATCGTGTGATTGGCGGTGCCGAGATAGTCGCTGTGGAGACCACGCGGCGACACCGAAAACCCCAGCGCGCGCCAACGTTCGGCCGATGCCKAGAGTTCGCTCACGGCAACAACGATATGGTCCAGGCCGAGTACGTGATCGAGCATCTCACTACCGTTTTGCGCGGAGCCGCTTCCCCTGACACCAGTGACCGTGTCATAAGTGCATGCAGTTGTACAGGCACTTTTGAAACTTCGATTTCTGGCCGTTGCACAAAGATGAGAACGCGCGTGGCGCAAGGGTGGGCAGGCCATGCGAGGCCCCGCATCCAGCACCCCGAATCGCGGGGCATAGGGAATAAGAACGATCGCGATGTCAGCAGCTGGTTTGGCAGGCGGGCATTACCTGCACGCAGTCCCGCCTCGCCGGCTGACATTTGCCGGCCGAGTGAGCGCGCGCGCAAACGCGCGGCGGAAGGAAATGCGCGTCAGAGACGCAGCGGGTCTCGCCACGTCCTCATATCCCGTAGGCGGATCGGGATGTCAGTTCCGCGGAACGCGTGCCCGGCGCCGTACCGACCCCGACTCTTCCGGCACGAAAATCTTCAGAAGCGCATCCTTGAGAACACTGCGCGCCTCGGCGAAAGTCAGCGAAATATGTGCGCGCAGAATCTCAATGCCCTTTGCGGCGTCGCGCTCAGCAAGCGCCTGGACGATCCGCGAATGATCCCCGACGAGACTCGAGTGTTGCGGGCCGTTTTCGATCTGGACTCGTCGGATAAACCGGATTCGGGCGTTGACGCCGATAAGCTGGCGCACGACCTCGGGATTGCCGGCAAGCTCGGCGACATGGACATGAAAGGCTTCGTCCAGTTCGAGGATCTCGTCGGGATCGTTGTTGGCGTAGCGCCGACGCGCATCCTCCCAGAACGCCTGAAGGCGCTCGATCCCAGCCTGATCGACGCGCTCGCACGCAAGAGCGAACGCGCCGGTTTCAATGATGGAGCGCATCTCGAACAGATCGACGAGATCGTCGATATCGAGGCCGCGGAAGTAAAAGCCCCTGTTGGGCGTGAAGACGACAAACCCCTCGCTGGCCAGCCTGTTCAGCGCTTCTCGGACCGGCGTGCGCGACAGCTCCAGCATCTGCGCCAGATGCACCTCGTTGATGCGCTCCTCCGGCCGCATCTTGAATTCGACGAGCTGCTGCCGAATCGCGCGATAGGCGCGTTCTGCGCTGTCCGCCGCCCGACGCGGTGGGGCTGCCTTGACGGTCGGGGCCTTCGCGGTCTTCGGCATTCCGTCTCTCATTGTCGACGACGTTTCCCCGCTCTCGCATCACCAAGAAGCGGTCAGTGCAAGCTTCAAATCGCGCAACCGGAAAAAATCAACCAGCGCCCTCCGAATCCGGCCGGCAGCTTCTTCTTGGGATCATCATGACACGGATCGCATTTCTCGGAGTCGGCCATCTGGCCGAGGCGATGATTGAAGGCCTCTTGCGCGACCAGCAGACGGTTCCCCACCTTGCCCTGTCGCCGCGCGGTCAGGGACCGAAGTTGGCCGAACGCCATGAGCTTGAGCTGGCCGAGTGCAATTCCACGCTCATATCCGGTGCGGACATCGTCTTTCTCGCGACGCGGCCGGCCGATGCCATTGCAGCTATCTGCCATCTGCCATGGCGCCCGGAGCACATCCTGGTTTCGGCCTGCGCGGGCGTGCCCATTGCGCATTTGGAAAAGGCCGCCGCCCCTGCCCGCGTCATGCGGATCATGCCGCTCACAGCCGCATCTCTCGGCGCGAGCCCGACAACGGCGTTCCCGAGTTTTCCCGAAGTTCAGGCGCTGCTCGCACGGCTCGGCCCCGTCATCGTCCTTGAGAATGAAGCCCAGTTCGAGACCGCAACGGTCAGCGCCGCCATCTATGGCTGGGCTCAGAGCCTTATCGGCCTCGGTCGCGACTGGTCCGTCGCTCATGGCATGAGCCCTGAGGCAGCCCGCGAACTTGCCGCGACGACCTTCGTGGCGGCTGGCCGGATGATTGCCGAAAGGCCGGAGCCGGTCGAAACGCTGATTGCGAATCTCGCGACGCCAGGCGGGATCACGGAGCGCGGCCTCGCGGTGCTGTCCGAGCACGGCGCCAAAGAAGGCTGGACCGCGGCCTGCGACGCCGTTCTTGCCAAGCTCACTGACGGGAGGGCGGGCAGGCGCCCCTGAGCCCCACCCTCCTTCAGGCCGGCTGCGACTTGTAGACATGACCGCCCACAGCCTGATCGGTTGGCGACACCTCGATTTCGGTGACGTCGACATGCTCAGGAAGGGCAAGCACGGCCGCGATCGTTTCAGCGATGTCCTGCGGTTTCAGGGCCCGAACGGCGCCATACATCGAATCATGCAGGCGGGCGCGATCGCCCGCGAAGGCCTGCAGATAAATGTCAGTCTCGACGCGGCCTGGAGCGAGATCGGTGACGCGGACATTGCTGCCGGCGAGATCGTAACGCAGAGAACGACCGGCATGGGCGAGCCCCGCCTTGGCCCCACCATAGGCCGACGTTCCCGCAAACACGCCGCGTGCGGCAGTCGTCGTGATATTGATGACATGACCGCGACGACGCTCAACCATGCCGCCCAGTAACGACTGCATCAGCAGCATGGGCGCAGTGAAGTTCACCGCGATCGTCTCGGAGATTTCCTCCGCGGTCTGCTCGTAGAGCGGTTTCACCGAGGCGACCATACCGGCATTGTTGACCAGGATGTCGATCTTGGCCCCGTCGAGCGCGGCGACGATCGCCGCAACATCGCGAACATCGGCAACCACCGGGATGACCCCGGCCTCGGCGACGACGGTCGCGAGTGCATCCTCGCTACGTGCAACGCCGTAGACCGTAAGCCCAAGGGTCGCGAGCTTGCGGCAAATCGCGGCGCCGATTCCGCGCGATGCGCCCGTGACGAGGGCGGTTTGATAGGGGAAGGCGCTCTGCATCATCCGGTCCTCTTCATTGCCTGCGTTCAGAGTGCCGCACGCTGCGACATCACCCGCAGCAGGTCGACCAGCCCGGCATCGCGCTGGCTGCGCAGGTCGTCATCGCTGCGTTCGCCAATCGCCTCACGCACCGCTTTCGCCACGCGTGACACGGTCGGGGTATCAAGCCGGGCATCGCCGAGATCGTCCCAGATGTCCTGATAGGTTTTGCCGTATTTGGTCAGGAAGGATTCGATACCCTCGGCGTTGAGGTGGTTCGAGATGAACGAGCCCTGCAAGGTCCATTTCGGGCCAGGGCCGTAGCAGAAGGCTCGGTCGACATCTTCCGCCGTCGCGACGCCGCTTTCGACGAGTGCGATGGCCTCGCGCCACATCGCTCCCATCAGCCGCAGGGCCAGATGGCCTGTGACCTCGCGCCGGAGCACGGCTGGCTTCTTGCCGAGATCCTCATAGAAGGCACGCGTCTGCTCGACGACCTCCGGCGAGGTCGCCTTCCCGCCGACGATCTCGACGAGCGGCATCAGGTGGACGGGATTGAACGGGTGGGCGAGGACCACCCGCTCGGGATGCGCACAGGCCGACTGCATGTCCGAGACGAGCAGGGCCGAAGAGGAGGACGCGATCACCACATCCGCAGCGATATGCTGTTCGATCTCCGCCAGCAGTGCCTGCTTCAATGGGAGTTGCTCCGGCCCCGATTCCTGGACGAAGCGAACACCGGCCATCGCGGTTGCGAGATCGCTCGCGAAGCGAATGTCTCCCGTTTCGGCCTTGGCCGGCGAAAGACGCTGCAGGTCGTCGGCAAGCGTTGCGCGCAGGGATTGAAAGGCCTCCCAGCGGGCGGGATCGGGATCATAGCAGGATACGTCATAACCGGCATGGGCAAAGGTCGCCGCCCAGCGCTGGCCGATCGTGCCCAGGCCGACGACGCCGATCGGTCCACGTCCCAGAATGTCTTGCATCGGTTCAGATCCTTGTCATGCGGGCCGGTCAGCCGCGCAGAAAATCGAGTACTGCGTCCCGGTAGAGCGCCGGCTCAGCCCGCATGGCGTAGTGACCGCCACGAGGGAGCACGGCGAGTTCGGCGCCGGGGATGGCATGCGCGAGGCGCTCGGAGTGATAGGGCGGGGTCACGATGTCGTCGGCCGCGACCACGATCCTGGCCGGACAGGCGATCGTATCGAGGGACTCGTCGACACCATGTCCCAGCACAGCCTTGATACGCGCGCGGATGGTCGCGGCGTCCCGTTCGGTCGCAGGCGCACCGCCGGTCAGCTCCGCAGTGACGCGGGCGTCGTTCTCGGCGAGCCAGTACGGCGCGTTCAGCAGGGTGACGGCATGACGTCGATAGGCATCGACGCCGAGCCGGTCGAGGATCTCGATACGGCCGGCGAACAGTCGCTCCATATAGGCGCACGGTCGCGCGAAGGTCGCCGAGAGGACGAGGCGCGAAAGACGAACGACGCGAGCCCGCCCAGCCCTGAGATCAGGACAAGCGGCGCGCCGGCGCCGGTCTCGGTGAAGGCGAGCGTGCCGCCATCTTGCAGGGGGGCGAGCGCGCTGGTCATGCCGCTTCGGCCCTCGCGTCCAGTGCCGTGCGGACGGCACAGTTGACGGCCGACCACGGGATCCGCAGGTCGAGCCAGGCTGCGAGACGACCTGCACACAGGATCGCCTCGTCGGTCAGTTCCGCCAGCGCAATCTCCGGGCGCCGGAACGCGGCCTCGAGCGCAAACAGGATTTCGGCGCTCTCACCGAGATGGCAGAAGTCGCGCAGGCGGGTACCGGCCTTGTTGCAGGCCAGCGCGGCGACGCTCCGCGAAACCTGCGGCTCCTCGCTCGCGAGACCGCTGCGGACCCACCACAGCAGCTCCTGCAGGATGCGCGCCTCGGATTCGGCCAGGAAGAGCGGGCCGGAGGGGTGCATGATCGCGCGCGAGGCGAGCATGCCGTCGATATCCGGCGGACTGGCCCGCCACAGCGTCTCGCGCCGCRCGACGAGCGCCTCGGGCAAGCTCGAAGCCGGGGACGCCGTCATCTGTGGCTGCGCGCCCTCGGCGAGCACCAGCCGCCCGTCGAACGCCTTCACTCCATGTCCTTCGCGCAGGCTTAGGCCAAGCGCCTGCAAGGCGGGCAGGCCACCTTCGATCTGGCCCAGCAGCGTGACCGTGGCGGTCTCGGCCTGCAGGGGTGCGAAGGTCAGCTCGAGGAACTGCCGCGCCGGCCAATACAGGAAGGCGCCGGGAGGCGCCTCCATGACATCAACCCCGCCCTCGGCGTCCTCGACGAACGGTGCATGCCAGTAGATGTGCTGGCCTGCGATCTTGGGCGTGTGGAGCTGCAGAGGCGCCGGCAGGGTGGAGGCCAGGGACCGAAGCGTGCGGGGCGCCCGCGCGGTATCGCAGGCGATCCGCCAACTCTCGTTGCCGGCAAAGAAATCGAGTTTCATGAAATCAGGATTCCGCGTGGACCGGCAAGCCGACCGGGTCAAGCCTTCGGGTTGAAGAACGACACCGGCTTCAGAATCTGGTTGCGCATGTCCATCAGCGGATCGGCCTCGACCACCTGGCGGCGATAGGCTTGCCACGCCGGATCGGCCTCCATCGCATCGCGGCGAGCTTCACGGTCGGCGAGGCTGTCGTATTTCCAGAGATGAACGACACGGCTGAGATCGCCGATATGGGTTTGGAAGAAGCCGAAGGGCTCACCCAGATAGTGGCGCTGCATCGGCAGGCCGACGTCCTCATAGAGCCGCAGGAAGTCCGGAAGACGGTTTGGTCGGGCCGTGTAGACGCGGTGGTCGAAGATCATCGTGCTTCTCCATGTTTGCGGAAGCGCTCTGCCCGCTCAACTCATGTGAGGCAGAGAAACGTCCAAGCCGATCGGGCACGAGGCCCTCTCGAGATCGAACGTTCGCCGCCATGCAAATAGTGCATTCCATTGTGCGTACACTTATAGCGCTCTGTCGGGAAATGCGCTAGAGCCGATCTCCGAAAACGCTTGGCTTTCTCCACGCATGCGCCGGTCACGCGCGGCGAACGTCTCGCATCAGGACGCTCGACTCGGCTGCGCGGAGAACACCGACGATGAGGAATTCGCCCACGATTGACGAACAGATCGAGATGTTGCGCCGCATGATTGCGGTGCGGCATCTTGAGGAACGGCTGGGTGAGCTTCACAAGGCCGGCAAGACCCGCGGCCCGATCCATCGCTGCGACGGACAGGAAGCGGTCGGCATTGGCGCGACTGCGATGCTCGATGCCTCCGATTTGCTGACCAGCACCCATCGCGGCCACGCCCATTACGTCGGCAAGGGCGTCGGACTTCATCCGATCGTGGCCGAGATTCTCGGCCGTTCAACCGGGACATGCGCTGGCCGCGCCGGTCATATGCTGATTGCCGATGTCGCGAACGGCCTTCTCGGGGGCAATGCCATCGTCGGCGGCGGAATCCCGGCAGCCACGGGCTTTGCGGTTTCGCTCCAGATGCGCAATCGCGCCGATGGCGGCGCTCGCGTCGCCATGTGCCTCTTCGGAGACGGCGCCGCACAGACCGGCATCTGCCACGAATCCATGAATATCGCAGCCTTGTGGAAGCTGCCGGTCGTCTTCGTGCTCGAGCACAACCAGTACGGCCTGACCGCGCATCACTCGACCCAGTCCTCGGTTCCGGATCTGGTGGTTCGCGCTGCCGGCTATGGCATGCCTGGCGACAGTGTCGACGGCAACGACATCACGGCCGTCTATCGGGCGGTGGCCGCAGCGGTCGACCGGGCGCGGCGCGGCGAAGGCCCCTCACTTGTCGAGGCCAAGACCTATCGGATGGTCGGGTTCTCGACCAGCGATGTCGGCGGCTATCAGAGCGCAGAAGACCGTGCAGCGTGGCGCGAGCGCGACCCGATCGTCTTCGCCCGCCGCTCGCTGGCCGCAAGCGTATCGCCGGCACACCTGGATGCTGTCGGCGCCGAAGCACGTGCTGCCGTCGATGCCGCCGTAGACCAAGCGCTGGCTGATCCGTTGCCGGGCTTCGTCGATCATGCCCCGAGTGCCCCCTACTACGCTGGAGCCGTGTGATGGCAATGATGCGTTATGCCGAAGCCCTGCGTGCCGCCCTGCGCGAGGAAATGCAGCGCGATCCCAATGTCTGGCTCTTCGGCGAGGACATCGCGGTCTATGGCGGCGTCTTCAAGGTGACGAAGGACCTGCTCGCGGAATTTGGCCCCGAGCGTGTTCGCGACACACCGATCTCCGAGCAGACGCTGACCGCCATGGCCGTCACTGCCGCGATGGCCGGCACGAGACCCGTGCTCGAAATCATGTATGCGGATTTCTTGCCTCTGAGCATCGACGCGCTCATGAACCAGGCATCGATCTACAACTATATCTGGAACGGTCAGGTCACCATGCCGTTCGTGCTCCGCACCCAGGGCGGCGGCGGGGCTGGTGCCGGGGCACAGCATTCCAAGAGCCTGGACGCGCTCGTCGCCCATATTCCCGGCCTGAAAGTGGTCGCACCGGCGACTGCCGCCGACGCCAAGGGCCTCCTGAAGGCTGCGATCCGTGACGATCACCCGGTGATCTTCCTTGAACATAAGCTCCTCTACAACAGCCGCGACGAAGTGCCGGACGGCGATCATCTGGTCGAGATCGGCAAGGCCCGCATCGCGCGGGAAGGCAGCAATGTCTCGATCATCGCCTCCTCGCGCATGTTGATCGAATCGCTGAAGGCGGCCGAACTCCTCGCGGGCGAAGGAATTTCCGCCGAGGTGATCGACCTGCGCAGCCTGCGCCCGCTCGACCGCGACACCATCCGGGCCTCGATCGCCAAAACCCATCACGCCGTAGTGGTCAATGAAGGCTGGCGCTTCTGCGGCTATGGCGCGGAGCTGAGCGCCACCATCATGGAAACGGCATTCGACGAACTCGACGCTCCCGTTGAACGCGTTGCGACCCACGATATTCCGATCCCCTACAGCGAGCCGCTCGAAAACGCCGTGCTGCCGGATGCGGCCAAGATCGCGGCAGCAGCGCGGCGGGCAGTGGCATGAGCGGAGGCCAGTCATGACGAGCGAGATCAGGCTCACCGGCGGCGCCGGCGAATACATGGAAAGCGCAACCGTGGTGTCCTGGGCGGTTGCCGTGGGCGACAGGGTGAAGCAAGGCGATGTCGTCGTCGTCGTCGAGACTGCGAAAGCAGCGACTGAAATCGAGGCGGAGCGCGACGGCATGCTCGTCGCAATCGTCGCTGCGGCAGGGGCCGAGGTCGGCGTCGGCAGCGTGCTGGGCCATATCGGCAATGACGGGGATGCGATCGGCGAAGCCGACATGCCCGAGCCAACCGTTGCGATTGCCACCCCGGAGCCTACCCGGTCCGCATCAATCAGCCTGTCCAGGGATCGAACCCCGATTTCCCCACTGGCTCGCCGCCTTGCCAGGCAGGCGGGGCTGGACACGACGGCGATGGTTGGCACGGGTCCGGGAGGTCGAATCAAGAGCCGCGATATCGAGCGGATCTTGGCCGAGCAACGGCCCGAGCCAGTACAAGTCGGTTCCGCGCCTCGGCAGGGGAGCCCTGTTGCCCGACACAAGGGCGGGCTCCCTCCGATAGTCTTCATTCATGGCTTTGGGGCCAATTCGGGCGCCTGGAACAACGTCCGCGCATATCTCGACCCCACCATCGCGTCATTCGCTCCCGATCTGCCCGGCCACGGCCGCACTGCGGCGGCGGGCAGCCCGAGCCTGAACGCGTTGGTGGATGCAACGCTCGCCTATCTCGAGGACACCGGGCTGACGGAATGCCACATCGTCGGGCATTCCCTGGGTGGCGCTGTCGCAGCCGCCATCGCCGCGAATTCGGCGATTCGTGCACGATCCTTGACCCTGATTGCRCCAGCCGGCCTCGGTCCGGACATTGATGGTGAATTTCTGGAGGGTTTCTTAACGGCCCGCTCGGCAGCCAGCCTGCTGCCTTGGCTGGAACAACTGGTCGCCGATCCCGCCTTGCTTCCCCAAGGCTATGCCGAAGCGGTTTTGCGGGAAAGGTTGCGGCGCGGCGTGGACGCGCCGCAACGGGAACTCGCAGCCCGCCTGTTTCCAGACGCGACCCAGACGATTCAGATCGGGAATGCAATCGCGTCGCTTCACATCCCGACCCGCGTGATATGGGGCAAAGCCGACCGCATCATTCCGGTCTCCCATAGCAGAGGTCTTCCGGGCTTCGTCGCTCTTCACGTGCTCGCCGACATCGGACACATGCCGCATGTCGAAGCCCCCGAGCTCATCTCGCGTCTCATCGTGCAAACGGCCAGGAGCGCGAATCTGCAGGCGGGGCAATAAGCCTGCCGGGCGCCCGACGGCCGGAAGCGAACCATCGCCGGCCGCGTTTCGCGGTCGACCAGGCTGATCGGGACGACGGCACAACCAGCGCGGAACGTAAGGAACCGATCCGTCCGCGGCGCGAGGACCACCGGCTGCGTCGGGCGGCGATATCCTGTCGAAGGCGGTGGCCTGGTTTGCGCACGAGAGCACGGCATGCCGGAACCGGCTCTCCGGCTCCCAAGGGCCCATCGGCGCGCGTTTCCGATGAGGATAATGATCAGCGTCGTCAGGAATTCCGCGCGGGACGCTGGCCTCGACACCGGCACCGAGTGCGAGGGGCCCAGCGTGAACGCCCAAACCGCGAATCGTCTGCGCAAGCGGGTGAGCTCCGGCACCACGGACGTCTGAGCGCCTGTGGCCCCCCTTCAAGCGATCGCCTCGACCTCAAAACGCAAAAAGCGCCGGGAAGCCCGGCGCCTGCGACAGTCTTGGTTGGGAAGAATGTCTGGAGCGGGCGAAGGGATTCGAACCCTCGACCCCAACCTTGGCAAGGTTGTGCTCTACCCCTGAGCTACACCCGCATCCGGACATTGGCGCGCCAAGCGGCGCGTGGCGGGCTTATTGCCCAAAGCGCTGCGAAGCGCAAGCGCCTTGTTGCAAAGTTTTTCGCCGATGCCCTGATTGGCGCCCCGCCGGCGCCGGAACGGCGCCCTTGCGGTGATGCCGTCCGGCGGGCTAGGCAACGCCAAGAACTCTTTGTTTCCGACGAGTTACGATGACCTCGCCACTGACACCCGACGAGCTCTGCTCCCATCTGGCCACGCAGGGTATTCCTTTCCACAGGCTCGATCATGAGGCGGTCTTCACCGTCGCCGAATCGAAGTCTCTGCGCGGCACGATCGATGGGCACCACACCAAGAACTTGTTTCTCAAGGACAAGAAGGGCCGGCTTTTCCTGGTCTCGGCCCTGGAGAGCACACGAATCGATCTGAAGCGGCTGCATCAGACGCTGGGAGCCAGCGGTCGGCTTTCCTTCGGCTCGGCCGAACTGTTGGAGGAGAAGCTCGGCGTGACGCCCGGTTCGGTCACCGCCTTTGCCGTGATCAATGATCGCGCCGGTGATGTGACGATGGTGCTCGACGCCAATCTGATGAGCGGCGAGGCGATGAATTTCCATCCGTTGATCAACACCGCGACGCTGCGCATCGCACGCGACGACATGCTGGGCTTCCTGCGCAGCACCGGACATGAGCCGCTGATCGTCGATTTGCCAGCACCGGTCGATGGACAGAACGACTGAACCTCCCCATCTATGTGGCGCGCGGCCTATGGTCATGCGCCCGTTTTCGTATGCCCGACCGTGATCGGCCCAGCGTGGCCGCGGTCGATCTTGTTGACGAGATGAAGGAAGACCCATGCTGCTCAACAGCGATGCGGCCGAGCAACCCGGCCTGATCAAGGATACGACGACACAGGGCTTCCGGCAGGATGTCGTCGCCGAATCGATGAACCAGCCGGTTCTGGTCGATTTCTGGGCCCCGTGGTGCGGCCCCTGCAAACAGCTGACCCCGGTCATCGAGAAGGTGATCAAGGCTGCCGGTGGCAAGGTCAAGCTCGTCAAGATGAACATCGACGAGCACCCGCAGATCCCGGGCCAGCTCGGCATCCAGTCGATCCCGGCCGTCATCGCCTTCCAGCGCGGCCAGCCGATCGACGGTTTCATGGGCGCCCAGCCGGAAAGCCAGATCAAGGCTTTCATCGAGAAGCTCGTTGGACCGATGGGCCCGGGCGCGACCGAAGAGCTGGTCGCCGCCGCGCAGGAGGCGCTCGAGGCCGGCGATGCGGCCGGCGCGGGCGAACTCTATGCCAATGTGCTGGCGCTCGAGCCCGACAATGTCCCAGCGCTCGCCGGACTGGCGCGCCTGCATCTCGACATGGGTGATCTCGACGGCGCCAAGGGCATCCTGGCCACCGCTCCCGAAGCCAAGGCGTCCGATCCGGYGCTGGCTGCCGTGCGTGCCGCGATCGAACTCGCCGAGCAGGCCGCTTCGCTCGGCGATACGGCCGAACTCGAAGCGAAGGTTGCGGCCAACCCCGGGGATCATCAGGCCCGCTTCGATCTGGCGCTGGCGCTGAATGCCCATGACAAGCGCGAAGAAGCCGTCGACCAGCTGGTTGCCATCATCAAGGCTGACCGGACCTGGAACGACGACGGCGCGCGCAAGCAGCTGCTGCAGTTCTTCGAGGCCTGGGGTCACATGGACGACGCCAGCGTTGCAGGTCGGCGCAAGCTTTCGACGCTGCTGTTTTCATAAGGTGCCGCGATGGAAGGGAGCGACACGCCCATGGGCATGAATGCCGTCTATAACGGAGCCCAGGACTGCCCGCTGGTGATCCCGGTCTTCCCGCTGGCCGGTGCGCTCCTCCTGCCGCGCGGGCAGATGCCCCTCAACATCTTCGAGCCGCGCTATATCGCCATGATCGACGATGCGCTGCGGGACCACCGCACCATCGGCATGATCCAGCCCGAGCCGGAAAGCGGCCGCCAGACCGACACGCCCAGCCTGTTGCAGGTCGGCTGCCTCGGCCGGATCACGCAGTTCGCCGAGACTGGCGATGATCGCTATATCCTGACGCTCACCGGCATCGCGCGCTTCCGCATTGTCGAGGAGCTCTCGGTGACGACGGCCTATCGCCAGTGCCGTGTCAGCTATGACGACTTCGCCATCGATTTCACCGCGCGTGCGGGGGAGGACGAGGTCGACCGCAACAGCCTGCTCAAGGCGCTTCGGTCCTTCGCCAAGGCCAATGACCTCAAGATCGATTGGAAGGGCATCAACGAAGCACCCAACGAGGCGCTGGTCAACGCGCTCTCGATGATGTGCCCCTTCGGTCCGCGCGAGAAACAGGCGCTGCTCGAGGCCTCCAGCCTGAAGAACCGCGCCGACGTCCTGGTCGCGATCACCGAGATCGAGCTGGCGCGCGGTGGCGGCGACCCAGAGACGACCCTGCAGTGAACCTTTCCCACGCGCCTGCGGCGGCACTCGCGCCCGTCACGTATCCGCCACGCCGGGCCGTCACGGCCTGGCTGTTCTTCGACTGGGCGGCACAGCCATTCTTCACGCTGGTCACCACCTTCGTCTTCGCGCCCTTTTTCGCCTCCGCCCTTGCGGCGGACGCGGCAGAGGGACAGGCGCTCTGGGGCTATGCCACGGGTTTCGCGGGTCTCTGCATCGCCCTGCTCTCTCCCCTGCTCGGCGGCATCGCTGACCGCACGGGCCCGCGCAAGCCCTGGATAGCGGCCTTCGGCGCGCTGCTCGTCATCGGCTCGGCCCTGCTCTGGTTTGCAAGGCCCGGCTCGCCCGCCGCGGTTCCGATCGCGCTCGCGGGCTTCATCATCGCCACGATCGGTGCCGAATTCGCCACCATCTTCAACAATGCGATGATGACGCGGCTCGTGCCGCCGGAACGGCTCGGATGGCTCTCCGGCACGGGCTGGGCCATCGGCTATCTCGGCGGTCTGATCTCGCTTGCAATCACGCTGGCGCTGCTCGCCGCAGATCCGCTCACCGGCAAGACGCTGGCAGGCCTCGTGCCGATTCTCGGCCTCGACGCAGCAGCGCGCGAGGGTGACCGCGCCTCGGGGCCGCTCACTGCGCTCTGGTTCGTCATCTTCGTCACACCGATGTTCCTGCTGACACCGGACTCACCGGGAACCGGCATGCGCCTCAGGGAAGCGGCGCAGGGCGGTCTCTCGCGGCTGAAGGCGACCATCGCCGAACTGCCGCGCCTGCCTGCACTTGGGCGCTTTCTGCTCGCCAACATGATCTATCAGGACGGGCTTGTGGCGCTCTTCGCCTTCGGAGGCATCTACGCGGCCGGCGTCTTCGGCTGGCAGACCATCGAACTCGGCATCTTCGGGATCATGCTCACCATCACCGGCACGCTCGGCGCCGGGATCATGCTCACCATCACCGGCACGCTCGGCGCC
>NZ_JBFTRC010000126.1:0-17044 GCF_056399325.1 Allobosea sp. 01N443 | reverse complement strand
TTCCAAGCCGGGTTCCATCGCGAGAGGGCCGGCCGGTTCTCGGTCATGTCCTCGGCACTCCACCGGATGCGAGCCGCGTCGAGTTCGGGCGTGACCATACCGTCGGGACAAATCACGTAGAAATCGCCCCCCTCGACCGCCCCGATCATTTGCTCGACGACCTGATCGGCCGTCCATGTACCCACGGGTTGCTTGCCGTCGGGGGCATTGGTCAAGCCCGTATAGGTCCAGCCGGGAACCAACAGGTGTGCGCTCACGGGCGTGCCGGTTTCGAGAAGACCGTGAGCAAGTTGATCGGTCAGCGTTTTTACGCCCGCTTTTCGACACCGCGTAGGCCGGGAACCCCGGCGGATTGGTGATGCCCTGCTTCGATCCGGTGTTGATGATCGCCGCGCGACTACCTGTTCAAGCATCGCCGGGGTGAAGGCATGCACGCCATTGACGACGCCCCAAAGGTTCACCTCCACGATTCGACGCCAGGCGTCGCGACCATTCAAGTTGTCGCTGCCCTCGCCAGCGATCGCGGCGTTGTTCATGAGCACATTGACCTCCCCGAAGGCTTGGAAACCGCGTCCCGGAGACGCTCGACGTCCGCGAACTGAACCACATCCCCGGCGATGGTCTTCGTCTCCGCCGCCAGTGAACCGGCTACCTCGGCCAACTTGGCTGCATCCTTGTCGAACAGGACGATGCGCATGCCGATCCCAGAGAATCGCTCGGCAGCGGCGCGTCCGATGCCGCTGGCGGCCCCGGTAATGACAGCCACCTTCCCAGGAGCGAATGGCGTTTCCGATGAAATCTGATTTCTATCCACGTCTCGGGATCTCTCGTCATTACCGGTATGGACCAGGGGTTTCAGGAGCCGAAGCAGCGACCGATCCACGCCGATGGCCGCCGATGGCTATTCCCCTACCTCGACCGCTGGATACGCGATCATTTCATCCCCCCTGCCCTCTTGGAAGCCGAAAGCGAAGGCGCCCGCCTGCCGGAACCTGCAAGGGCGTGGTCGATCAGAGCTCGACCGCTTAGCAGGCAAAGAGACGGTGAAAGTTACGGGCCGTTTCTTCTGAGCTTCATCCCGTTCATGGCGGAACGGCGAAAGGCAATCAGGCCCGCAGCGGCGCGGGGGAACCCGTCGGAAACCACACGTGTCAGGCAAAAAGGCGCCGCCCGGCGCGCGATCCGCGACATCCGGAGCAAAGGGAACACGCGAGCGGTCCTATCAGTTTAAGTCACAGAGCATCGGAAAAAGGGGGCTGCCAAACCGCAAAACGGCTGGGCTAAAACCGATGATCTCAAGGCCTGATGAAACTTCTAACACGGCAGCGGTCGACCAAGACGAGCGCGGGACTTCGCACAATGTTCGCGACGCTGTTTTTCTGGGCATGCTCGACCGCCTCGGCTGTGGTTATCTTCTCCTCGAACGCCAGAGGATCGTCGAGGCAAACGCCACGGCGCGACTAATCCTTCGTCACGAGGACGGCTCGGCTCAAGATCTCGACCAACTGACGAATGCCTTCAGGCGACTGATCGCGCGGTCCCGCAACCGCCGTCCGCTTGCACCCCTGACCTGGATCGTTATCTGGAATCAAACCGATGCGCCTTTCGTCCTCAATCAGTCTGGGGGCGACATCCCGCTCAATATACAAACGTCGTCATGTTGCTCGATCTTGACGCGCAACTGGAGCCCAATCCCTTCATGCTTCAGCGCATGTTTGGGCTGACCTTGGCTGAGACACGCCTCGCGCTTGGTTTGGCGCGCGGCGATATCCCAGCGGACGTCGCCCGCAGTCGGCACATCAGCCGTACCACCGTTCGCACGCAACTGGCATCGGTCTTTGCCAAGACCCAAACCAAGCGTCAGGCGGAACTCGTCAAATTGCTGGCCCGGATCGCGGTCTTGCCGTGAGCGCCACTCGAATCGGCGCGCCCCTTTGGTGTATTCGGCAGACGCCCGCGAGGTGAGATGGGACACCCAGCATATAAAGGGCCCGCGGCGTCCTCCCGCAGCGGGCGAGTGTAGGGTCCTGGCAGTCTGCCGATGAAACACCCAGCAAACTTAGCTCGGCTCGATTTTGCCCCTGGTCATTCGCCGTGTCTGGTCCAGTCGTCGCCTCGCATGGTCCCATCCAGCTAGCCGGAAGCACTGGGCACGAATGCGAGGCCGAGTATCTGCCGTGCATGCCGGAGCGGCCGCGCGCGACGTTTTCGAGACGATGTCCCCGGCGCCATCGATCGCGAGCCGGCATGGGTGGAAGGGGGAAGGCATCCAGCCTGACGGCCGGATCGCGCCCGAAACACCCTCTTCGCATCCAGCGTCGGCGAGCGCGTAAACTCCCCGGGCACAAAAAGGCTACATTCCTCCGCCTTAGTGCCACGACTTCGCCACGAGTATTACAAGGGGTTAGTATGGCGAACCTTCTTTATCGCGCCGGCGTCGCCGGCCTGTTGGCGGCTGGCTGCTCGGCCCAATCGGTGCCAACGGTCGAGTTGATCACGAAGCCAACGTTCGAAACGTTTGCCCGGCTGGGGAGTTGGCGGCCTTGGCAATCGGCTCAACAGGAGAAGCCTGAGCCCGTTCCCATCGTGCTCTCTGATGCTCCGACGGAAGCGAGCGAGCCGATGTCAATCAGCCCCGCGCAGGTCAAAGTGACGAGGGCAGCTCCCAAGCCCGCGCCCATCGTCGCAAGCGCGCCGAAACCAGCCGCCCCGCTGGCACCCCGTGTGGTGCCCGCTGCGATGTCGGGAGCACCGGTTAAAGGCGGGCCCGCTTTCGTCTCCTGCCATACGCAAAACGAGCCCGGTCAGCGCGTGCGCATGGAATGTACCCCTGTCGACTGATAACATGCGCCCCAGTTACGGCCCCTCCAGCAGATGGCCCTCTCCGCGATCCTGATCGTCGTTTGGGCGCGGTGGGCGTAGTTCACGGGGCGCTTTGGCAAGAATAGCGTCTCCTTGAACGGCGCAGCCATCGCCGCATCGTTGTCTCCGAGCTTGTGAGCGGACGAGGTCGAAATTGCTCGTTCAGGGGAGACCAATAAAGCGGAGTTTGGGACCGTCCTCGGTATCGGCAGCGGTGTCGTAGTGATCTGCGGCGGCAAGGTGCGCGGAGGCAACTCGGCAATGCTGTACGTCGGAAGCTACCAAGAGGATCGAGATGCCTTTAGCGCCGAGATCCGTGTGACCCGGCATACCCCGACTCTGGCTGTCGAGAGTGTGTTTGGGAAGGACGACGTCTCTGTCAGCCTTACAGGGGTAGCTATCGACGGCACGATTTCGCTACTAGGCGAGTCGCCAGACGCTCCAGGGGTGAAAGTCCGGGTCACACTTGTTCGCGTTGCCGACTGACAATCTGCGACACCAATCAGCCGAAAGCCGTCACCGACACTGAACCGGCGGGCGATTGAACTTCGACCGGCGGGCGTGCGCCACGATCCTGTCTTGGTGGCACGGTATGGAGCAATGCAATGGACGTCCCGGAGGGGTGACCTCGCCTGACACCGTTGCGCTCCGGTGACTGAACTCTACCAATATGGAGGCCGCATAATGCCCAGTTCTCACGCTGGGCCTAAGGCGCCAATCATTACGATTAAGACCTCTGCTGACTATCGGAGAACTTGGCAGCGTATCAGAGAGCTCGAAGGGGCCAGGCCTGGCTCAGTGCGGTCCCTCGAGCGAAAAATCCTAAGGCTCGCCGCGCGGGAATACGAGCCGCCGTCAAAGCCAGTACGCCCACTCTAAACACTAAATTGCCCGCGGCTCCGAAAGGGTGGCCGGCCATTTTGGGTGATGTTAAACCTCTTGAATCCGGCAATCCTAGGGATAAGTTTCCGGCATCAGCCACGGAAGGAGAAATCCAATGACCGCGGTGGCCGAACTCAAACCGGATACGCCCACTGCCTGCGTCAAATGCCACGAGGATTACCGGTATGCGCTTCAGCGCATCGGTGAAATCGAGGACGCGAAGCCTAATTCGGTGGACGCCCTCGAACTGGAAATGCTCAAGGCCGCAATCGCCGTCTATGAGGCTCGGGAGCCGGTGCGCGGGATACGCCAGAGGAAGCTGAGCTGATCGCGCTCCTTGATTAGCGCCCCCCTACCGGGAGTGGCGCACTACCCCGCTAGCCAATGAGGCGGCCACTCCCGCGCTGCCTCCTCGAACGCCTCCCGCGCCTCATCAATGGTCCCGGCACCATTCAGCACTGCCGTGCAGGCGCGAACAGCATCCTGCCACTTCGGGCCCGCCCCTATCGCTTTCCAGGCAAGCAAGAACTCTGCGGCTCGCTCGACGTGGGTGACAGAATAGGTCACTTCAGGCCGGTCGGCTCGAACGACAACGGGTGGGGTGAACGAATGCATCGGCATGGCACATTCCCGTCCTCCTGATTGACGAACCCGGGTGGAGAAGGCCAGCACGCCGACAAAACGAGTGAATCCGTAGCCAGCCCCCTATTCCGCCTTAAGGTTCTCGGCACAGGCTTTTCCCGAGCGTTGGTCCGGGACGACCTCGTAGAAGATTTTTTGTCCGTCGCGCAGTTCTCGCAATCCCGCACGCTCCAAGGCGCTGATGTGGACGAACACGTCCTGACCGCCATCATCGGGTTGGATAAAGCCAAATCCCTTGCTGGGATTGAACCACTTCACAGTTCCCGTCGCCATGGATGTCTCCTCTTGACGGTGGATAATGCGAAAGCGATTACCTATCGCCGCATGCCTTCTGAGGCTTCCGACCGCCCGCTACTCAATCGCAATGACCGAAGTGCTGCCCCGCCGCTCGCGAAAGAGCGACGGGGCGTTAGGCCGTGCAAGAGCGTTCGCGGCGTCCTTGCACGCGTCCGAAACCCTGCGGCGGTTTCTTTGTTCCCACGACCGAGAGATAGCGGCACGAAGACGTCCGCCGTCGGCTTGCGACCAACGGTGCACCGTCGGGTTCACCGGAAATCTCGCGTCTTCACCTTGATCGTATCGAGATGCAGGTCGGGAATGTAGACGTCGCGGGTTCGAAGCCCCTTCGGAGGAAGCCCACGCGGATCCGGCGTCGGCGAACCATGGTGGAACTCGTCCCCCCGGCCATGAGGCAGCGGGAAGGCGTCGTCGCGCTCCCCGACGCTGGCGAGTTCTGCCGACAGATCGGTTAGACGCTGCGCGACCAGATGAACGACCTCGCCCTCGCGCTGGACGCGGCCACGCACCGCAATCATACCGGCGGAGAGGATGGTGCGGCGATTTTGCTCGAACACCTTTTGCCAGACCACGAGGTTGGCGATGCCGCTCTCATCCTCGAGGGTGATGAACATAACGCCCTTGGCGCTGCCTGGCCGCTGGCGGACGAGGACGATCCCAGCAGCCTCAAGCCAGCGGCCGTCTCGTGCTTCCATCGCCTCGGCGCAGGTAACGATGCGTCGCCGTCGCAGATCCCGCCTGAGGAAGGAAACTGGGTGGCTGCGCAACGACAGGCTGACATGGCGGTAATCCTCGACCACCTCGCTACCGGCCGTCAACTGCCGCAGGAAAACAGCCGGTTCGGCCACTTCCGGGATGATCTCGCTCTGCCGGGCAGAGGCTGCCGCGAACAGCGGTAGCGGCTCATCGCGCAGTGCCTTGATTGCCCACAGCGCCTCGCGGCGCGCCAGACCGAAGCACGGTCGGAAGCCATCGGCCTCGGCGATGTGCGTGAGCGCAGCCACGGGAACGCCACCACGTCGCCAGAGGTCATCGATTGAAGCAAAGGGCYGATCAGCCCGCGCTGCGACGATAGCCGCTCCATGTGCATTAGCGAGCCCTTTMACCAAGCCCAGACCCAGCCGGACCGCGAAGCGGCTGTCGTCGCGGGTCGGCTCCAGCGTGCAGTCCCACCTCGACGCGTTGGCGCAGATCGGACGAACCTCGATTCCATGCGCCTGCGCGTCACGGACGATCTGAGCGGGAGCATAGAAGCCCATGGGCTGGCTGTTGAGGAGTGCGGCGCAGAAGATGTCGGGATGCCAGCATTTGAGCCACGCCGAAGCGTAGGCGATCAGGGCGAATGATGCTGCGTGGCTTTCCGGGAAGCCATAGCTGCCAAATCCTTCGAGCTGCTTGAAGGTCTGCTCGGCGAACTCCTCCTCGTAGCCGTTGGCGACCATGCCCGCGATCAGCATGTCCTTGAAGGACGATACGCCTCCGGTGAACTTGAAGGTCGCCATCGACTTCCGGAGCATGTCGGCCTCGCCCGGGGTAAAGCCGGCGCACTCGATCGCCACGCGCATGGCCTGTTCCTGGAACAGGGGCACACCCAGGGTCTTGCCCAGCACCTTCTCCAGTTCGGGCTTGGGATAGTGGACCGGCTCCAGTCCTTCACGCCGTCGAAGGTACGGGTGGACCATGTCTCCCTGGATCGGGCCAGGGCGAACGATCGCGACCTGGACCACCAGGTCGTAGAAGGTCCGCGGCTTCAACCTCGGCAGCATCGACATTTGCGCGCGACTCTCGATCTGAAAGGTGCCGAGCGTGTCTGCCTTGCGGATCATCGCATAGGTGCGCGGGTCCTCGGCGGGGATCGTTGCGAGGTCGAGATTGATGCCCTTATGTTCGGCCAGAAGATTGAGCCCCTTCTTCATGCAGGTCAGCATGCCAAGTGCCAGCACGTCGACCTTCATGAACTTCAGGGCATCGATATCATCCTTGTCCCACTCGATAACCTGGCGATCAGCCATGGCGGCAGGCTCGATCGGCACGAGATCGTCGAGCCGGTCATGGGTGAGCACAAATCCACCAGGATGCTGGCTGAGGTGCCGAGGCGCGCCCATGAGTTGACGCGCGAGATCGAGTGTCAGCCGAAGCCGACGGTCCTTGAGATTGAGGTTCAGCTCTTCGACATGGCGCGGCTCTACGCCACCTTCGGACCAGGCCCAGACATGCGAGGACAAAGTGCCAATCAAGTCGTCCGGCAGGCCAAGGGCTTTTCCGACGTCCCGGAGCGCGCCCTTGGTGCGATAGCGGATGACGGTCGAGCACAAGGCCGCGTGATCGCGACCATAGGTGTCGAAAATCCACTGCATGACGATCTCGCGCCGCTCATGCTCGAAATCGACGTCGATGTCCGGCGGCTCTCGGCGCTCCTCCGAAACGAAGCGCTCGAACAGCAAATCGTTGCGGCCCGGATCGATCGAGGTGATGCCGAGCACGTAGCAGACTGCCGAGTTCGCCGCTGAGCCGCGGCCCTGGCACAGAATGTCCTTCGACCGGGCGAAGCGAACGATCGAGTTCACCGTCAGGAAATATGGCGCGTAGCCCAGCTTCTCGATCAACCGAAGCTCGTGCCGAAGGGCCGCTTCGACGCTCTTCGGAACGCCTTCGGGATAGCGCTCGGCGGCGCCTTCCCAGGTCAGCTTGTCCAGGGTCTGCTGGGGTGTGAGCGCCGGATCGTCTCGCTCCTCGGGATACTGATAGGCCAGCTCACCAAGCGAAAAGCGGCATCGATCAGCAATCTGTAACGTCCGCGCCAACGCCTCGGGGTAGCGACTGAACAGCCGATGCATCTCTTCCGGCGGCTTGATGTAGCGATCGGCATGCCGTTCGCGCCGGTCGCCGAGGGCGTCGATCGTGACGTTGTGACGAATGCAGGTCACCACGTCCTGGAGAATGCGCCGCGCAGGCTCATGAAACAGCACGTCGTTGGTGGTGACGGTCGGCACGCCCATCCGGGTGGCGAGGTTCGACAGCTCGTGAAGCCGGAGCTGGTCGTTCGGACGTCGGCGCAGCGTCAGCGAGAGATAGGCACGGTTGCCGAACGCATCGCGAAGGCGCCGAAGGCGGAAGGCGCATTCCGCATCGGCCTGATCAGGCACGAGGACAGCGATCAGCCCCTCGCCATAGGCGACAAGATCGGGCCACTCCAGATGGCACTTTGCCTTGCCGCCGCGCTGCTTGCCGAGCGAGAGCAGTCGACACAGCCGCGAATACGCCGGTCGGTCAATCGGGTAGACGAGCACAGACATGCCGTCGACGAGATCGAGGCGGCAGCCGACAACGAGGCGAACACCGGTTGCCTTGGCCGCCTCATGGGCGCGGACGATCCCGGCGAGCGAATTGCGATCGACAACGGCGACTGCCTCGAGTCCAGCCGCCGCAGCCTGCGCGAACAGTTGCTCACATGAGGAGGCGCCACGCAGGAAACTGAAATGCGAGGTGACCTGAAGTTCAGCGTAGCGCGGGCGACTCATCCGAATACCCCGTGCAGAAACCAGCGGTGGGAGCCGGTCGCAGCGTGCTCACCGTCACCGGCCCGATAGAGCCAGTAGCGCTCGCCTGCATCATCCTCGACCCGGAAATAGTCGCGAACCGCGGCCAGCTCGGCATCGCGCTTCCACCATTCGCCGAAAACGCGCTCGGGACCGTCGGCGCGCTTCACCCGTCGACGGATTCCCCGCCAGGTGAACCAAACCGGGGGCTGGTCAGGCAGCAGCGCCATGGTCTCGACCGGTTCGGGTTGAGGCAACAGACGGGATGGCCGCGGCCAATGACCCGGCCAACTCGCCCCCGTCTCGGCCGCCATGGCCGGGATTCGGCAGACGGAACGTTCAGGCACGTCGCTTGCGACCGGAGCCAGACGATAGACGGCGCGCTCCCCGACCCGGTTTGCCAAGGTGTCGACCAGGTCAGACACGTCCGGGAAGCTCGCTTCGACAAGCGAGTTGTGGGTCTGCTTGCGTTCCAGCGGTTCGGCGATGGTCGCGGCCAGCGTCATCACCTCAATTCCGAAACCCGGCTCGATCGTATCGATCTTCTCGCAGAGGAGCCGCGTCAGTCGCCTGACGTCGCGAACCGGCGTGGCCAATCCGACCCGAACCGCCTCTGCACGATTGTCGACGCGATGGCAGATGAGGTCGAGACGACGTGCGCCGAACCCTCGTTCCTCCAGGCGCTCGCAGAGTTGCCCGACGAGCTTGGCGATATAGCGCGCGATCGTCTCCGCGGCGCCGATCGGCTCGGCGAAGGCTTGGCGAACCTCGATCAGGTCGGGCGGCCGAATGGCCTTGATCAGCTCGGCGAGGTCTCCAAGCGCCTGGTCGATGCGGCGGCCAAGCTCCGGACCAAAGCGCAGAGCCAGAGGCGCCCGCGGCTGCGCCAGCAAGTCACCGATCCGCTCGAAGCCCAAGGTGCGCAGCCCGGCACTAACCGAGGACGGAAGCCGCAGAGCCTCCAGCGGCAACGGAGCGATGATGGATGGTCCATGCCCTGGAGCGGCGACGATCGTCGAACGTGTCCTGTAACGAGCCAGTGCGTGAGCGGCGCCCCACGTATCAGCGATCGCCGCCCGAGCGACGATCCCCGACATCGCAAGGCGACCGATCACCCCGTCGAGCATAGCGTTCTCGCCGCCGTGTAAATGGTCTGCCCCGGTCGAGTCGATGACGATGCCGTCCGGCGGATCGGGTGCGACGACAGGTGCGATACGCTCCAGAATCCAGACAGCCAGCCGATCGAGTCCATCGGCGTCAGCGGCCGGATCGGCATCCTCGACGATCAGACCCGGAACGAGTACCTGCGCCTTTGTCGCGGGCATGCCGATGCAAAGACCGGCGGCCTGAGCCGCAGCATCCGCTCCCAGCACCACTCGCCTGTTTCCGTCGCGGCCGATCAGGACGAGCGGCACCTCAGGCGGAGGCGCTGCGTCGCCAGCCTTCCGCCGCGCCCGGTCGGTGGACCAGGTCGGCAGGAAGAGCGAGACAACCCGTGTCATCGCACGCCTCCAACTCGAAATCTGCACTGTCGCCGGCACGGGCCCGGATGAGCTCGACCAGCCAGCGAGGCCGTCCCACGCCGGGAACCGGCAGCGGCGAGGATGGCATCACCGAGATCCGCCAACGCGTCATGGCCGCTGTCGGTTGACCAAAATCGGCGGCTTCCGCCTGACGCCGCCAACGGCGAAGGGCAATTCCGACCGACCCGGTCCCCTCCGCGGCCAGTTGCAGCCGACGAGAGGCGGTCATGGATAGGCGGGCGACTTCCCCCACGACGGATCCAAGTCCACCGTGCCGCAGTCCTTCTTCCATGCAGGAAAGGACTGCCTTGTCGTCACCGGCTTCGACATAGATCACCCGATCAGGGACAAGTCCGGCCTGCGCGAAGGCGGGAGCAAAGAGGTCCGGCCGCGTGATGCACCACAGGACCCTCCCCCGGGTGCGGGCAGCAACTCCCGCGCTGAACAGTGCGGCCGCGGCACCGTCGATCGCGCCGTTGCCGCCGCCAGCCACTTCATGCAGCGCCCCGAGCGCCAGTCCGCCGCCTGGGAGGCGCGCGTCCACCTCGGCGACTCCGAACGGAAGCACCGCTTTCGCGCGCCGGTTCGTGCCTTCGATCCTTGCGATCTGCTCGCGCAGAGACTGTATGGCGAGCTCGGACCGCACAATTGTTGGTGTCCTCTGAAAATGGGCGGGCCGCCATGTTCCCTTTTTGTTCCTACTTCACTACTCGGAAGTCAAGATGAGGTCAGCAATGCGATATCCGCTCTGAGGCCTCAGAGCGGTCCAGCCACATCCGGATTCATGGCGACAAAGAGTTCAGCCTGACGCTGAAACAACGTCCATGCCGGATCATTCTCCAATCGTCCGGCAGGCATGATATTGAAAATCGCAACAGCTCGGGCTGGCTGGTCGGGGTCTATCCGCGCAGCGCGACACATTGCCCTAGCAATTCTCTGGATACGCGGATCACCCGAATAATCCGCGGCGGTCACCGGTGCGTTCACCGGCTCGGCTTCAAATGTCAGAGGCATAGCGGACCTCCAAGTCTCTCCCCCCAAGCTCAGCCCCTGGCCCAAACGATCGGACCTGCCCTCGGGTTCCGGAAAATACGCGCATCGTTCGCCCGGGTCCTCGATGGCACATTCACCGGTGCGTATGCCGCCGGCCGAAGGCAGCAGGATGCCTCCGTTCTCCTCGAAGACACGGAAGCAGGTCGACGGTGCCGTTGGCCTGCCCGCGCCCAGTTCGCTTGAATTCCCGCCCTGAGCGAACTCAACTTGCGGCTTCAAACCGGTCGGCCATTGCGGAGGGAGCGGAGCGAGCACCGGCCCCGATTGGGAGAGGCCGTGCCCTTTGGTCTGGAGGTCGCGTGCTAGCGTCCCAAAGCCCGGCATGGAAAGAGAAAGACATAAGGAAAGGGCGAACCACGCGAAACCGTGCCGGTTCTGGCGACCTCTCACAGATCTAATCCAGGAACTGCGCAGGCACGCCCGGGCGCACGAGGGCGCCAAGCTCCTCCGTCCCAGTTGGTTAATCTCACGCAGCCATGCGACGTCGTTTTGCTGACCTGCGAGGCCTCCGGTGTCCCGTGAATGCCGAATGTTGGCTCAGACAGCGCAATCCAGATGGTTCCGACCGGGTTATTAGGTCCGGGCGGAAGGTTCAGATTCACCTCGGGGCATCTGGTCCGTCGGTGACCACTCATTGCCGCTGCGATCGCTTCCCGCGTCCGTAGCCCGAAATTCGAAGACCGTCCGCGCAACCTGTTCGAGCTTGGATTGTTATCGGTGGGTGACCGTTGGGGCGGAGGAGCCTTCATGGATCTCATCATCAAGCAAATGAGCTCGACAAGCTGGGACCTCATCGACTTGCTCGGCCGTAACGCCGGGCATGTCGAGCTGGCCTTGTCCGGAAGCTTCCGCGTCCCGTCGGGCCGAGCTCTGGGTGCTATGGCAACACTCTCGCCGGGGCCGTATTGCTCGTTAGACGCAGCGCTCGCCGCGATCGAGACTCATACGCGAGGCGTGTGCAGACGGCAGCCAGAGGAGCGCGGACACCAGACGCCTACCGGCCCGGACAAGGAGGACGCCTGAAGGCACGGGCCTGGCCGAGGCTCTACAGCCAAGTACGCTGGCGGGATGCGGCGCCAGATGATCTGCAAGCGGGCGGAACTCATATAAATCCCTCCAAACTCGTGGATTCATAACCGGAACCGGACCCACTGATTTTGCGGCTATTGCTGGATCGATCTGCCGCCCGCCAGCCCTCTTCCTTTTGGGAATAGCGAGCTCGGTCCGCATCGCCTTCAAGCTCAGCCGTGCAGGCGTCGGTGGAGATAGAGCGCGCCCCGTGATCGGCTCGATTTCCGTCTCTCGGCCGGGCTCACAACGATGCTCGCGCCAAAGCGTCCTCAGCTTCCTCTTTGGTTTCGAAGGGACCCGAAAGTTCATCGAACCCTCGATCCTCCCAAGATGGAAGGACGTAGACAGGAACAATGCCGTCTTTCCAAGCGACGATAGTCTCGATGACCTATCCCGGCTTGCCGGGTTCGTAGCGGGAAAGTTCTACTACGCGTTCAGACGGACGAGATGATGGAGTGCCTTTCTCATCGACCACCAGCCCTGCCGCCAATCAAAATCCCATTGCGCCACGACGGTTCCCGCTCCTTCGCGTCTCGCTATGCTGTGAAGAACGGGCGGCGGCGCTGATTCACCCATTGCGCCGCCTAGAGTGTAGCTGCGGATGCATTCCGCGGAATTCGGGAGACGGTTCGCAATCTCCCATCGCCCCCTTTGATGATCACGCGGGCAGAAGAACACACCGATCGCCACCTCCCGCATCATCCCAGGGGCCAGCCCGAAAATGCCGACCATGAATAATTATTCATGGAACCAACAACTTAGCATGTCGTTTCCTCGCTGGCGGGGGCTAACAGGAGATCCACTATGATCAAGAAGATTGTTCTTGTTGCTGCACTGGCAGCCATGCCTGCGACCGTGTTTGCGCAGTCCAGCTCCGGAGCAGCAGGTGGGGCCGCCGCCGGCGCAGGAACCGGAGCTGTCGGCGGTGCGATTGTCGGGGGGCCAGCGGGAGCCGCGGTAGGAGCAGTCGGTGGCGCCGCGGCTGGCGCGATCGTCGGTGGCATTGCGGCCGACCAGCGCACCGAGTTCCGCACCTATGTGAAGGAGCAGAAGGTGCCTTCGGTGACTTACCGCGAGAAGGTCGTGGTCGGCGCTACTCTTCCCGAAACCGTCACCTATCGAGAGGTTCCGGCTCGATACGGAAAAACCCAGTATCGCTACACCGTCGTGAACGATCAGACGGTGCTGGTCGAGCCGAAGACCCGCAAGATCGTTCAGATCATCGAATAATCACTTAGCCACGGAGAGGCCCGCCACGACCGGCGGGCCTTTCCGCCGCCGTGTTGGCGTGTTGGCCATCGGAGCCCTGCGATCCCAGGCGGTGGAGCGACGCTTCTTCCGAACCACGCCAAGCCTTGCTTTGTGATGCCGGTCCGTGCGCCTCATTCCGACCTTTTCTGGCATCGTCCTCAACCGTCGCGGCGTTGGGCAACTTTTTTGAGTGCCCGAAGTTCCCTCGCTTTGGGAGTGACCGAATTGCGCGCTCAACGTCTGCTTGCCCRATTGTCATTGGCGGCCCTGATCGGAGTTGGGGGATCGATCATCGCCAGGCAGTTCGAGGGGCGCGCCAAGGGGGGCGCCAAGGGGCCCGCAAAGGGTGGCGGACACACGGGATTTCGCAAAGGGGAAGATGCGAAGGCACCGACCGAGATTCCCCCTGGGGGCTGGGCAGCGATCCTCCGACGGACCTATGCCGAGGTCGGGAAGGACCGGGTGCTGGCCGTGGCCGCCGGTGTCACCTTCTATGGGCTGCTTGCGCTGTTTCCGGCCATCACCGCCTTCGTTTCGCTGTACGGGATCATTGCCGATCCGGCCACTGTCGCGGGCGAATTGGCAATGGCGGAAGGCTTGTTGCCATCCGGCGCCCTCGAGGTCGTTCGCGATCAGATCACCCGGATCGCCACAGGCGATGAAACGAAGCTCGGAATAGCGTTCCTGATCAGCCTCGGTCTGTCGGCATGGAGCGCGAATGCTGGTGTGAAGGCGCTCTTCGATGCGTTGAACGTCGCCTACGGCGAGGAGGAGAAGCGCAGCTTCCTCCGACTAAACCTGACCACGCTCGGCTTCACACTTGCAATCCTCCTCTTCGCCTTGCTGGCACTCGGCGCCATCGCCGCCGTGCCCGTGTTGCTGGAATTCCTGTACCTGGGTCCGGCAGCAGAATGGATTCTCTGGCTCGGGCGCTGGCCGGCCGTGATCCTCGTCCTGATGCTCGGGCTTTCCGCTCTCTATCGGTTTGGACCCAGCCGCGACAACGCACAGTGGAAATGGGTCAGTCCCGGTGCCATTCTGGCCAGCGTGAGCTGGCTGGTCGGCTCGCTCGCGTTCTCCTGGTACGTCGCGACTTTCGAGGATTACAACAAGACCTATGGCACGCTCGGCGCAGTTGTCGCGCTGCTGATGTGGATGTGGCTGTCAGCGACGATCGTACTGGTCGGAGCTGAACTGAATTCAGAAGCCGAACGCCAGACCTTGCGGGACACGACCAAGGGCCCGCCGGAGCCAATCGGGTTTCGAGGTGCTGACGCAGCGGATAACAAGGGGTGACGGCCACCGCCGACTGGGCGCGAAAGCTCGGAAACGCTCTTGGCCGTCACGTCTCGCGGGTCAGTGTCGTTCCATCTTCAGTGATTTCAAAGATGTGATCGTCAACGAGACGCACGTCCCGTCCATCGGCCAAGCCGTATGATATGAGGCCCCGCTCAGCGCCATCGCTTTTGAATAGGCGGGTTAGGAGTGGAAGCTTTCGCCTGACGATGACGATGAGCAACCGCCCTCACCCATCACGGCATTCTACCCGGTAGAGTTCCTTCATACCGACTCTCCTCGAAAGCCTCCCGCGCGTTTTCTTTAGCGGTCCGCCGGTCCGCTGCGTTCCGGCCCCCTCGCGGATCATCCGGGTGAAGGTCGGGCCGAGCGTGGCCCGCTGCCGGAGCGCCAGGGCGACGCCCAGCGCTCGTCGATCAGCGGAAAGTTCGCGACGCTGGATGGGCTACCTGATATGGATAAGGCGGGGCTGTGTGATCCACAGTGGTGGTCGTGATGCGCGAAGAGTTTCCAGCTCATCCGCACCCTCATCGCAGGCTTGCGGCTATCCTCGCGGCGGACATCGTTGGTTACAGCCAGATGATGGGTCACGACGAGGAAGGAACGGTTCGCCGGCTGAAGCAGGTTCGCCGCGAGATCGTCGATCCCACACTTGAAGAGCACTACGGGAGGCTCATAAAGAACACCGGCGATGGCTTCCTCGCTATGTTCGACAGTCCGCTCGAAGCCGTGAGATGCGCGATTGTCATTCAGCAGTCCGTGACGGCAAGGAACACCGATCTTCCGCGTGAACACAGGCTTCAATACCGGATAGGGGTGAACCTAGGCGACGTTATCGTTGAGCCGGACGATGTCTTCGGCGATGGCGTCAACATCGCCGCGCGCCTGGAGGCTCTAGCGACCCCCGGCGGCGTCTATATCTCCGGCGGAGTCTACGAACAGATCAAGAATAAGCTGGTCTGCGGATATCAGTCGCTTGGCGACGAGAAGCTGAAGAACATCACCGATCCTGTTCGCATCTATCGTGTGCTTCCCGATCCAGCTTCCTTCACTCGCGCGACGAAAAAAAGACGCCTATTTTTGATACCTGCGGGGATCGCGGCAGCATTTGCGCTGCGAAACCTGCCCCGAAATGATCCGCATACCCGGCGGGGCTTTTCGGATGGGTAGCGACGAAGACCCCTCGGAACAACCGATCCGGACCGTGACCATCTCGCCGTTTGCAATCGGTCTGTCGCCCATCTCCGTCGCCGAGTGGAACCGATGCGCGGCCGCAAAGGGCTGCAACTTCTCGCTCGACGGAAGCGACACAACGCCAGCCCGCAATCTGAGCTGGCTCGATGCCAAGCAATATGTGGACTGGCTCGCGCAATTGACCGGTAAGCCATACCGTTTGCCGAGCGAAGCGGAGTGGGAATACGCCGCAAGGGCGGGCACCTCGACCCGCTTTTGGTGGGGTCGAGAGCTCGAACCCGGTAACGCCAATTGCAGGGACTGCGGCGGGCCTCAAGATCCGAAGGTTCCGATGCCGGTCGGCAGTTTCGCGCGCAATGCATTCGGGGGTGCCGATTTCGGAGGCGGCGTCGCGCAGTGGGTGGCCGATTGCTGGCTGCCCAACTACCGGGATGCGCCGTTGGAGGGCTCCCCTCGGACGGTTGAGAATTGCCGCGAGAATGTCTTGAGAGGCGGCTCCTGGCGAAGCAACGCTGTCTCGGTGAGGCCAGCGAGCCGGACCCATTACGATACGGGCGTCCGTTACCCTGCACACGGATTCAGGATAGCTCGCTCGCTCTGACAGGAGGGTTCCATGGGCCGATCCGCCAGCGGCATCTTTCTCGCCTTTGCTGTAGTCAGCCTTTTCCCGCTCGAAACCTTGGCGCAGACAGCGCCGGGCCCAACGCCCTCCACACCGCAACGGGCGCCATCTCCGGATGCGCGCCTGTACATCATCTATCCTTGGGACGGAGCGCAGATCCGCGGCGAATTCTGGGTGCGGTTCGGCCTACGAAATATGGGCGTGACGCAGGCCGGCAGCTCCGCTCCGAATGCCGGACATCACCACCTTCTGGTCGATGTCACCGATGAGATTGTTCCGGACGAGCCGCTTCCGTCAGACAACAAGCATCTTCACTTCGGTGCAGGGCAGACTGAGGCGAGGCTTGAGTTGCCGCCTGGCAAACATACCCTGCAATTGGTGCTCGGCGACCCCGACCACCGGCCATTCAAACCGATGCTCATTTCGAAGAAGGTGACCATAACTGTGTTGCCAGCGGCGCCGGCGAGAACGTTGAAGAAGGCCAGTGGAAAGGGTGCTTAAGGTCTAGGGAGCCCACTCCTGTGCTCCGGTGGCCCCATCCGCGGCCCGCACTTCTTTTCATGGTTCTGGTATTGGGCGAACAAACCCGGTCGTGGTGAAACTGTCGAGAGACCAGTTCGTTTTCTCTGCGTGGTGGCTCTCCATCCTTAGGAGCCGCACGGCCTAGGTGTTTGATCCCGGGCTTTGATGGTGCAGTCTTTTCGCGTGAGTGGAAGGAGGCGCTATGGGCCAGGTTCACCATGGGAGCGCCACGACGACAGAGGCGGTCCGTCGAGCGATACAGCATAGTCAAGAGAGCCTGAGGGCTCTGG
>NZ_JBFTRC010000125.1:0-15894 GCF_056399325.1 Allobosea sp. 01N443 | reverse complement strand
ATCTATGTCCTCGATCCCGCGACCGGGAAGCTGGTCCGCGCCGTTTCGCTGCGCCGGCTGATCAGCGGCGATCCGCAGGCGCTCGTCGCCTCTGTCGTGCCCGAGATGAAGCCGATCAGCGTGACGCCGGAGGTCGACCGGGAAGATGTCGCGCGGCTGTTCACGAAATACGACCTCCTTGCCGTTCCCRTCATCGATGCTGGCGAGCGCGTCATCGGCATCGTCACGGTCGACGACGTCATCGATGCGATGATCGCGGAGACGACGGAGGACGTGCAGAAACTGGGCGGCATGGAGGCGCTCGACGAGCCCTACAACGAGATCAGCTTCGGCCGGATGATCCGCAAGCGCGCCGGCTGGCTCAGCATCCTGCTCATCGGCGAGATGCTGACTGCCTCGGTGATGCAGCACTATGAAGGTCAACTCGAGAAGGCGATCGTGCTGACCCTGTTCATCCCGCTCATCATGAGCTCGGGTGGCAATTCCGGGTCGCAGGCCACCTCGCTGCTGATCCGGGCGCTGGCGTTGCGCGAGATCAAGCTGAGCGACTGGTGGCGGGTGGCGCTGCGTGAGATTCCGACCGGCCTCACGCTTGGCGCCATCCTCGGCGCCATCGGTGTCGTGCGCGTCATCGCCTGGCAGAAGCTCGGTCTGTACGATTATGGCGAGCACTGGGCCCTGATCGCGGCAACCGTCGGCGTGGCTCTGCTCGGTATCGTCACCTTCGGTTCGCTCACCGGCTCGATGCTGCCCTTCATCCTCAAGCGCCTGGGTTTCGACCCGGCGAGTGCTTCGGCTCCCTTTGTCGCGACCCTGGTCGATGTCACCGGCCTGATGATCTATTTCGGGGTGGCCGCGATGATCTTGAGCGGCACCTTGCTTTGAACGCCCGCTGCAGGACGGGCACGGCTCCATCATCGGACCGGATCTCGTATCCGCTCCGATGATGTAAGCCTTCCGTGCTCGCATCGGCCTTCCCCGAAAACCGCAATCCCCGTCCCGGGGCGATGCCTTAGCCGGCGCGTCCGTTCTGCACCGCGACCGTGGTGGCGGGCCCGGGCTGCCTGAGCTTCTCGATCTGGCGTTGGTGGTCCTTGAACTCGCTCAGTGCCGTGCCGCCCAGGCTGTGATTGCTCGGCAGCTTGACCTTCATCGGATCGACGAAGTGGCTGTTGATCGTCACCTCATAATGGACGTGAGGTCCGGTCGAGAGGCCCGTCGTGCCGACGGTGCCGATGATCTCGCCCATGCGGACAGTGGCTCCGGGTTTGATCYGCGAGCCGATATTGGCCATGTGGTTGTAAGCGGTGGCGTAGCCGTTCGCGTGCTCGATCTCGACGCGGTTGCCGTAGCCGGCATGCGGGCCGGCGGCGACCACCTTCCCGTCACCTGCAGCCATGATCGGCGTGCCGCGGGGCGAGGCCCAGTCGACGCCGCTGTGAAGGCGTGAATAGCGCAGGATCGGGTGACGGCGCATACCGAACGGTGAGCTGATGCGTCCGATCTGGACCGGCCGGCGCAGCAGGAGCTTTCGCAGCGAAAGCCCTTCTTCGTCGAGATAGTCGACATCCCCGGTCTCGGGCGAAGCGTAGCGATAGACGCGGTGGGTCTCTCCCTCCGCCGTCAGGGCGGCATAGAGCAGCTCACGGCGGCCGGTCGAGGCGGCCTCGTCGTCGCTGAAGATCATCTCGAGGCGATCGCCGACATTCGTTCGCTGCTTGAGATCGAGATTCGATGCGAAGATGCCGACGAACTCGTCGATGAGTTCACGCGGTACCTGACTCTTGACCGCGCTGGCATAGACGCTCTGGAAGAGGGTGGCGCGCTCGCCGCTGTCCTCGTCGTCGTCATCGCTGCTGTCGTCAGCTGGATTGTGGTGCGCGTCATTCTTGGCCACCGCGACGAACCGGCCGCCATCATCTGCCGCAGCGATCTCTTCCGGGCCGGTTTCGTCGAAGAGAATGACGCGCTGGATGGTTTGGCCGCTGCCCTCCGGTGCGATCAGGAGGCGCAGATGCTGGCCTTCCGGGAGCTCCGCCTTCGCGCGCTTTCCGAGTGCGGCGACGATGGCCGCGACCCGCCGGTCGTCTGCGCCATTGTTCTGGAGGATGGAGGCCAGGGTGTCGCCATGGCCGAGCATGATGTCGCGCTCTTCGAACGGTCCCGGAGAGCCGGTGCGCACAGGAATATTGGTGACGTTCTCCGGGATGATTCTGACATCCAGAGAGCCGAATGCCGGTGAGCCGAGGGGAGCCGCCTGCTCCGTTTCGGTTTCCCCGGCCAAGCGAAGGGTGCGCGAGAGAATGCGCTGGTTCGAATACTCCAGCGGCAGTTGCGGTTCCGATCCGGAGAGGCGGAGCAACTCGGCAACCTGCTCGGCGGCGGCAGTATCGGAGAGGCCGGGCTCGGTGCCTGTCGCCGCCTGATCGGATAGATCGCGCCTCACGACCGACACATCGGCATCAGCGGGATCGACTGCCGCCTGCGGAGCAGCCTCTCGACCGGCGCTGGGCGGAGAGCTGAGCGATTCGAGGTCGGGCATGTTGGGAGCAGCTATCGCGAGCGGCGAGAGTTCCGCGGCGACATGGACGAGCGCATGGACCTTGGTGATTTCGCGCGCGCCGACCGTTTCGGTGAGCGGCGCACGGAAATGACGCGCCGTGCCGATCGAGAACCCGCGCTGCACAAGCAGGTCGCCCTTGCGGGCCGAACCGTTTGCACTGGTGCCGCGCGGCAAGGCCGTGACGGCCCGTTCCGGGCTTCGCGTGGCGGGGCTATCGGCCTCGGAAACCAGCAATGACCAGGTCAGCAATCCGGCTCCGACCAGCCCCAGAAGCAGGCTGGCCGAAAGCCACCGTCCCGAGAAGGCGGCGTGATCGCGCAGCGGCATGGGGCTCGGGCGAGGCGCAAAGGGATCGGTCAGCGCATCGGCGTTTTCGTCGTAGAACGGGCGCAACACCACTCCGTCGGTCGGAACTCTTCGCGACTCTGCCTGCGAGAACGGGGTGCCTCCCTATGTGCGGCGGGAAGGGGCGAAACTATGACGGCAGAAACTTTTCACCCGCGGCCCGTCAGCGCATGCGCGTTCGAGGCTGTTCGAGGATCGTCGTGAACCGGTGACGTTCCGCTGGTCGTCATCCCCGGCCGGGATGGCGATGAGCCCGAATCAGGACGTCTCTCGGTCTTCCTCGACACGGTTGCGCCCCGCGGCCTTGGCGACATAAAGCGCGCGATCGGCGGCTGTGACGAACGCAGGCCAGCCTCCGTCCTGGTTTTCTCTTCGGGCGACGCCGAAACTCGCGGTCACCTCGATGCTTTGCCCCGTTTCCAGCGTGAAGGGGGAGGCCTGCAGAATCGTCCGGAGCCGCTCTGCGACGTCGACCGGCGATTCGACGTGTGGATCCATCAGGAGGATGGCGAACTCCTCGCCGCCAAAGCGGGCAATGACGTCGTCGCGCCGCAGCGCCGAGCGCAGGCGCTGGGCGGCTTCCTTGAGGATCGCGTCTCCCGCGGCATGGCCGAATCGGTCGTTGACGTCCTTGAAGTAGTCGATGTCGAGCAGGATCAGACCGATACCCGTCGGGTCGGCTTCCCCGTCATGGAGGTGAGCGACCAGCCGCTCCAGGGCGCCCCGGTTCAGCACGCCGGTCAAGCCATCGGTGTCGGCCCGTTTCCTCAGCTTTTCCGTCAGTGCCGCGCGTTCGTTGTCCAACGTGTTGCGCTCGATCAGCCGCCGGCGAAGCGTATCGAGCGCCAGGAAGAGGCTGCGCATCTCGCCCCGCATGCCCCGACCGTCGATGGGCTCCTGCACGGCTCCGTCGGCGAGGGCAAGGACGTGGCTGCGGGCGCGCAGCAAGGGCCGGAACAGCAGGTTCTGGCTGGCGACGAGCAGCGCGAGTTCGATGATGAGCGCAAGGCAGGTCGCGGCCACGACGGCGATGAGGGACCGCAGAGCGACGTTGCGCTCCATCTGCAGATGCTCGACGGTGACATCGAGATAGGCGTCGCGAAGCTGCTCCAGCGGTGCGAATGTCGGCACGATCAGATGGGTGAAGCTGGTCGGGGTGACGCCAAAATCGCCGGATTGGCCTGCTTTGAGCGTTCGCTCGAGCAGCGCCATCCCGTTCCCAAAGAAGCGCTCGACGACCGCCTGGTGCGCAGCGGCGACTCGCGCATCGTCGCTCGCCCCGGTCTGTTGCCCGGCGAGATCCCACAAGGCGAGCACCCGCCCCCGGCTCAGCTCGAACGCGCCCCTGCGGTCGAGATCGATCTGCAGGCCGCTGGCCATCGGGATGACCAGATGGGAGCCGAGCCGCCCGGCATATTCGCGCAGCTCGCTCAGCATGCGCGCGACCATGGCGTGGCCGACGAGATCGGTCTCGCCAGCCAGGAGGCCGGTCATGACCATGGACAGCATCGGCTGGGCCGCATCGAAGACGCCGAACATGGTCTCGACCGCCTGCTCGATCTCGGCATTGCTGCGCCCTGACAGCGGGCGGCTGGCGAGAGCGTCGACTTGCTGCCGGGCCGAGGCGAGCGTCTGGACCAGGGCATCCAGCGATGGCTTGAGTTGCGCGGTCTCGGAAATCCGCGCCAGCGCGGCGTCGGTCTCGGCGCGAAACGCGATCAGCCGCTGGCGGGAAGGGCTGTCGAGCGACGGCTCCTCGCCCAAGACGCTGTTCGTCGGCCCCCGTTCAGCAGTCAGCCGATTGGCCGCGTCCAGGGCGAACCGGAAGGCCTGCAGCTTGGAGAGATTGTCGCGACTGGCGTCCAGATCGCTGTAATAGCTGGCGATGAGTGTCAGGCCGAGGGCCAGTGAACAGGCCATGACCAGGATGATCGCGGCCCAGAACCGGTAGCTCAGATTGGGATGCTCTGAGCCAGGGCGGTCTGCGGCATTTCTTCCAGCGGGAACCATGGCAGACAGAATTTACTCGCATCACCCATGGGAAACTGCCCAGGGGGCGGATATTCCGCTCAGAATATCGCCGCAAGAGGAAAGTCCAGGCGGACCGATCCGGGGCCGGTGCCTTCGGAGGCAGAGTTGCTCCGAACGTCAGAGCTTAGGCGCGCAAGACGACATCAAAGTAAAGGGCATGCGGGGCAGCTTCCGCTGCGACAAGGCGGCGCGCCCCGAGATGTAAACCGAAGGCGCGCGGGCCTCAGCCCGCCAGGACGCGCTGCGGCGGGAAGGTGATCTCGACCAGCGTGCCTTCCTTCTTGACGCTGGTGATGGTCATCGCCGCGCGGTTGGCTTCGACCAGCGCCTTGGTCAGCGGCAGGCCCAGGCCCGTGCCTCCGGCGCGTCGCGTCGTTGGCACCTGGCGGAACGGCTCCAGCGCCATTGCGATTTCGCTGTCGTCCATGCCGATGCCGGTATCGCGGACCCGCAGGATCGCCTCGCCCTGATCGCCGAGGGCCGTCGAGACGATGACCTGCCCGCCGGCATCGGTGAACTTCACCGCATTGGAGAGCAGGTTGATCACGATCTGACGGATCGAACGCTGATCGGCCACGACCGGCGGCARCTTGGGCGAGAGCCCGGAGCGCAGCACCACGCGCCCACGTTGAGCCTCCGGCTGCAGCAGATTGACGACGGACAGCGCGATCTCGTTCAGATTGACGCTGACGAAGTCGAGATCGAGCTTGCCCGCCTCGATCTTGGCGAGGTCAAGCAAGTCATTGACCAGGCTGATGACGTAGCCGCCCGACTGGTGGATGTCGCGCAGGTATTCCTTGTAGCGTTCATTGGCGATGGGCCCGAAGCGCTCCTCGGCCATGACCTCGGCGAAGCCGATGATCGCGTTCAGCGGCGTGCGGATCTCATGGCTGATCTTGGCAAGCACGTCCGATTTCTGGGCGCTGGCCTTCTCGGCCGCCTTGCGGGCCTCGACCAATTCGCCTTCGGTCTTCTTCCAGGCGGTGATGTCGCGCAGCACGGCACAGAAGCGTCGCTCTGCGCCGTCGGCGATCTGGCCCATGGTCATGAACAGCGGAATGCGGCCGCCCTGACGCACGCGCGCCATGACCTCGCGCCCGTCATTCATCACCGAGGCGACGCCGCCGCCCTTGAGGCCTTCGAGGTAATCGAGGGCAGGAGCGTGGCTCTCCGGAGCGAAGAGCAACGTGAACAATTCGCCTGAGACCTCCCGCTGGTCGTAACCGAACAGGGCCTCCGCGGTCTTGTTGAGCGAGAGAATGCGGCCGCGCTCGTCGACGGTGACGACGCCGTCGGTCGCGGTATCAAGCACCGCGATCATCTCGCTGATCCGGGCTTCACGGGCGTCGATGTCGAGCCGCAACGCGTCGACGCGCGCCGCAATCTCGGCCTCCTCGGCCTCGAACTCGGCTGCGAGTTCCGCTTCCTCAGTCTCTTCCTCGGTCAGGACCTTGACCTCGCCGCCGCCATCGGGATGACGGAAGGCCATCAGCGTCGCGGGCTCGCCTTGCCATGAGACGCTCGACAGGCGGGCATCGACACTGACGAGATGGCCCGTCCGATCGACCAGGATCATGGTGCCGCCATCGGAGCGGGCCGCTCCCTTGATCATGCGGCTGATGCCGCCGCCGGACGTCAGGTCGGCGAGATCGGCGTAGTCGAGCAGATCGAGAAGCGTGCGATTGGCATAGAGCGGTTCGTCACCGCGGTTGACCAGGACTGCAACGGGCAGGCGGTCGAGCACATCGGCATGCGAATTCGGCAGGCGTTGCCGCGCCGCAGCTGCGGAGGGGGCGTCGACCGACGGCACCGGCTCGGAAACGAAGGACGCTTCCGCCGCAGCGGGCTTCGATTCCGCTGCCGCCGTGTCGACCGGCTCCGTCGGCTCGGGTGCCGGCTGGCCAGGGCGGTCGGCTTCTTCGTTCAGGCGCAACGGGACCGCCGGTGGCAGCCGGGGCTCGCCTTCGTCGTCTCCGGCGATGCGGGCGCCGAGCGCCTTGGCGATCTCGCGGAAAGCATTGCGCTCAGCGGAGGTCAGCAGCGCCTTCGAAGGTTCGAGCAGCGGTCTGACCGTTGTGAGATGACCGTTGCGAAGCGGCACGACATTGGCACCGGCCTCGTTCGGAGGCGGAGTTTCGGTGCGAGCCGCCGGTGTCGGCTCCGTGGCCGGAACGTCGATGCTCATCTCCGGGGCTTTGCCTTCGTCGGCGCTGTCGGCGGACACCGCGACGAGCGGCGCGGGACCAGGCTCATCGGAGGCTGGGGCAGGGGGGGGCGGCGCTGAAGCGGGCACGGGGCTGTCCGACGCATCGGTGGGCAGCGGGAATGGTTCGCGCTCGATCATGCGGGCGAGACCAAAACCACGGAAACCTGCAAGATCACGCTTCGCATCGAGGACGGGCACACCGGAAAGCTCGACCCGAACCCCTTCGGCGAGGCCGGCAGTCCGCCACAGGACCGGGTGTCCGCTCCAGGTGGTGGCGGAGGCCAGCCGCTGGATCAGACTGCCCTCGCGGTCGAGCAGATCGCGGTCGATCAGCTCGAGCCAGCTACGACCGATCAGGCCTGCGGCGGCATCGGTCCCGACGATCTCGGCAATATCGGGCGAAAGACTCGTGAAGCGGCCGTCAACGTCGCTTTGCCAGACGAAACGCACGGTCGCGCGCTTCGGTGCAGCAATTGCCGGCGCCGGAGCGGGAGAAGCGACGGTTGCGCCCGGGGCAGATGGCGCCACGACACGTGGAGCCGGCGGAACCGTAATGCCGAGTCGGCGCAGCTCCGACGGAGCGATGGCGATCGCGAGGATCTGTTGACCCTCTGGTCCCGTCAGCAACTTGCAGCCGCATGTCACCAGCGTGGCAGTGAAGCCGGGCGTCAGCCGGAGGCGTTCAAGGCGCAAATGATCCCGCGGAGCGAGCCCGCCGGCGAGCAGTGCCAGCCTGTTGCGCGTTGGTGTGGGCAATGATGTGYCATCGGCGTGCTGGCCGAGCAGTGCTTCGGCGCCCGCGTTGACAAAGCCGACCCGGGAAGTCTTCTGGTCCCAGAGCATCAAGGCGCCGTCCGCAATGAAGGGCGCCAGCGCTGCGTCTTTCGCTGCGTCTGTTCCCTGCATCGCCCAATCCTGCCCGGGTTCGCTCATTCCCATCCGCTCGTTCGGTCTGCGCCGATATGGCTAACAAAGCCTTAATAGCGGGCAAATGACTGCAAATCCATGGAACTGATGAAGGCTCTCCCGCGTCTGATCGAAACAGCGTTAACGTAGCGGGGTCACGCGATTGTCATTGCGCCGCAATAATGATATTGCAGTGCACAATCGAGTGGTAAACCAAGCCATCCACAGCCAGGAGGATAACYCATGACCGGCAAGACRCCTTATGAAGTGCCGACCGAGATGCGCGAGTTCGCCGAGCGCAGTGTCGAGCAGGCCCGCAAGGCCTTCGATGGCTTCATCGGCGCGGCCCACAAGGCAGTGGACGGTGCGCATGGTTCGGCCGAATCCGCACGCGTCAACGCTCAGGACGTGACCCGCAAGGCCATGACCTATGCCGAGAGCAACGTCGCCGCCGCCTTCGATCTCGCCCAGAAGCTGGTCAAGTCGAAGGACCTGACAGAGGTCCTGCAGCATCAGTCCGAATTCTTGAAGTCGCAGGTTGCGGCTCTCCAGGGCCAGCTCAAGGATCTGGGCGTTGCCGCCCAGGAGGTTGCGGCCAAGGCCGCCGAGACCGCCGCCAAGGCGACCAAGATGAAGTGAGTCGCCAGCGGCGCAGTACTGCGCCGCTCCACGCGACAAGGTCATTGGCGCCGGGCCAGGGCTCGGCGCCACCCGTTCGCTCGCTGAAGGAGGAATGACGATGGCTAAGCCTGCTCCGCCAAAGATCGGATCAAAGGCTCCGATCAGTCTCGCTTCCGTCAAGGCCCTCTCGGGCGACGCGCCGACTGAGTCGAAGGCCGCGCCAGCAATCCCGGCCGCGACCGGTCCGGTCGTCGGTGCGCCGCCTGCTGCTTTCGCTGCTGCAGTGGCCCCAACTCCAGTTTCCGCCCCTGCCAGTCCTGCTCCAGCGCCTGCGGAGCCCGTCGCGGTTGCGCCGGTCAAGCCGGCTCCCGCGCCCGTCGTCGCCAAGCCTCCGGTCGCGCCGGTCCAGGTCGCGAGCGCTGTGCCGCCCGCCAAGGTCGCCGCTGTCCCGGCCTCCGCCCTGCCGTCTGCGGCCGTGAGCAAGCCGGTTGAGCCGCTGAAGAGCGCCGTCAAGCCTCCGGTTGCGCCAGTCCAGGCCGCCAGCGCTGTGCCGCCCGCCAAGGTCGCCGCTGCCCCCGTCTCGGCGCCAGTCGCGCCCGCTGCCAAGTCCGGGGTGGCGCGCCAGCCCGCAGCGGCTGCGGCCAAGGCCAAGCCGTCGACCAAGGTTCGCGTCGCAAAGCAGGTGACCAGAAAGCCGGCTGCCGCTGCCAAGGCAGTTTCGACTGCGGCCACCAGCCAGCCGGCCGCTATCCTCAAATCGGCCGCAGAAGTCGGTGCCGCCGCCGTAAAGACCGGCACGGAAGTCGTGAAGAAGGCGACGGCGACCGTCTCCGCAGACGTTCGGAAGCTTGCCAGCGCGGCCCCGCCGGTTGCGGCCGCTGTATCGCCGCTTTCGCGCCCACCGGAATTTGCGACGCTGACAGCTTCGACCTGGCTGGCTCAGATGCTCGCCGCTGCACGCGTGGTCGGCGCGCTGCAGGCAAAGGTTCTCGACCATGCCTGTACCGAGCTGAAAGCAGCATTGAGCGAGGCGGAGACGCTCGCCAGGACGGACAATCCCGCCGATGCGGTGGTGATTCACGCCAAGGCGTTGCGCCGTGGCTACGAGGCCTATTCCGCCCATGTGACGGATCTGGCACGCACCGCGCAGGCCGTTTTGCGGCGGGATTGAAGGGGCAAACGACGGCGCGCTGGATTTCGTGTGGTGCGGTGCATTTCGGCGGTTGCAATCGCGCCGCGACGGCACTAGGTTCCGCGCCGCCGGCCAGTTCGCATCCTTGCGCGGTCTGGCAGGGCGCCCGAAGGGCGCCGAGAGTGCCGTGCAGCCATAGCTCAGTTGGTTAGAGCGCTAGATTGTGGATCTAGAGGTCCCCCGTTCAAGCCGGGGTGGCTGTACCATTCCCCCCCGTTGAAAATCATCGATCGTGTCGGAGGCGTGTCCGGTTGGACTGGCCTCGCCTGTCGGGGCTCCGCGCGGATTTGAGCGACCCGACGCGTGGGCTCCCGGGCTCCCTTTCGAAGTCGCCGCGATTCGGGGCAGTGCCGTCCAGATGAAGCGGCGAAGCCGCTCCATCGTCGAAGCGGCCATGTGCGGCACATCCATCGCGGGATGGGATGTCAGCGCCCCAGTGGCCCTGATCAGCGGCCGGTGCGGGCCTTCAGGCGTTTTGGTGCCATCAACGTCCGCGCGCTTGTGGTGGGGCTCGGCACGGGCGCGTGGCGGGGCAGGGTGTCGGTGTCTGCCAAAGGCGTCGACATGCTGCGGCATCGGGCGAGGCCGATCCGCCGTCAACGCCCCCGCGGGATCTGCGCCGCAGCCGCCGTCAGCATCGGCTATCCCCCTGGTGCGGCGCGCGTCAAATAGACCGGCGACGCGCATTTCGATGGTAGCTCACAGGCGCCACATTCCGGACGCGCGAATCCCATTTTCGACTCGGGTGTCGGTGGTGTCGGTGATGTCATCGGTCCTTCCGTCGAAGTAGATGTGATGTTATCCTCCCCAGCGCTTGTTATCTTCAAAGTCCCGGGGACCTGAAATGACAAAAGTTAAACTTGCGATTTTCACAATGGCGACGGTCGGAATCGCCTTCACCGGTCTTGCCGCGACAACGGCTCCCGCAAATGCTGTCATTTATTGCAGCTATATCGGTTATCCCGCCGGGTGCGTCGCGCGGCCCGGCGTTCGTCTCGTAGCTCGGCCCGTTGGGGTCGGTGCCGTGACAGCGCCGCGTCCGGGCAATCGCAATGGTGGGGTCAACAGGGTCGGCGTCCGTCGCTAGCGCCTAATTCTGTTTTCACGAGCCATCAGAGCCTTCGCTGATCGTTCAGCAACCGCCGGGCGTTTTTGAACGCCTCGCGGTTGCTCAATAATCGGGGAGGGCTGTGCTCGTGTGCTGCCGCGCCTGAGCTCCCAAAGGGGTGCGTCAATTGGGTCGAGATGGGGCAATCGAACCGGAAGCGAAGCGGCGGATTCCGACGTTGAGCTCAGAGGTTCTCCCTCGATTCCAGATTGAAATGGCATAGCCCGAGATTGGATGTCCGGCTCTCGGATAGCGGACTTGAAGTTCGCTTCGCTCCGAATACAACTTGTGCAGCCGAAGTGGATCAGTCCAATGTTGTGGCGTCGCTCGTAAATGCCAAAAATGAGCGACGTCCCAGCCTCGCGCGCAGGCACGACAACAGGCCGCTTTTTCCGTCATCTGAGCTGAGAAAGAATAACGACTGGCGGATACTGAACTCGAGAAAACCTGCTGACGAGCTTTCGACGGTCTAGTCTGGCATCGCCTCCCATTCTCAATCTTTGGATAATGAAGGAACGAACCATGCGCAGCCTCGCCTTTGCCACCGCAGCTTTCATCGCCTTCGCCGCAACCGGTGCGAATGCACAGGTTGAGCTGAAAACCTACGCCGACGCGAACGGTTACATCGATGTCCAGAAACTGACCTGTGCCCAGCTGGCCGGTACTTTCCAGCAAGACGCCGATCTCCTGACGACGTGGTATAGCGGTTGGTACAATGGCCTTGGCAAAAAACACTTCATCAACGTCGCGCGGGCCAGGGAGGCCGAGCACGAGACCATTGTCTACTGCAAGGCCAACCCAAAGGTGACAGTCATCAAGGCGATGGGCCTGGTGTTCGACAAGATGCGCAAGGAGCGTGGCATCGTCCTCGCCAAATGATGCGGGTCGCGCACCGGCGCCGCTGATCGCCCTCGCGCGGCGTCGCGATTTGGCCGAGTGACGTCCTTCCGACGCTGCGCTTGTGGGCTGAGCTTTCGACGGTCTTGAACCCGTTGCTGGCGATTGCCATATCACCATCAAGCGGAAGGGCTTCGCCTTCCGCCTGCGGAGTGCTGCGCCAGCGGGCTCCGATCGACAGATGAGGCGCCTTTCGAGGGCTTCTGCATGACGCGTACGCCTAGCCTGTCCCATCCTTTCCTGCTTGGGTTCGATGATATCGAACGCGCGCTGGACCGGGTCGCGAAAGGCGCAAGCGAGGGATATCCTCCCTACAATATCGAGCGCATGCCGCGCACGGAGGATGAGCCGGATCGTCTCCGGATCACTCTTGCCGTGGCGGGGTTCTCGCGAGACCAGCTTGAGATCACGCTGGAAGAGAATCAGCTCACCATTCGTGGCCGACAGAGCGACGACAAGAGCAGGCAGTTCCTGCATCGCGGCATCGCGGCGCGTCAGTTCCAACGCTCCTTTCTGCTGGCTGACGGAATGCAGGTACTCGGGGCGGATTTGTCGAATGGCCTGCTAGCCATTGATTTGGTCAGGCCGGAACCGGAGCGGCTCATCAGGCGTATTGATATTATCAGTCGCGATTGAGCCCAAGGTCGGAACGAAGGCTTCGCGGTTGTGCTTTCGTTCATGATCTGGTGATCAACATAGGAACCGCCATTCGCACTGCTCAAAGGAGGGCGCGATGACTGAAGAGACCAATGTTATTCGCACGCCACCACTGACCCAGGCAGAATTCGCTGCCCTTGGCACGGGCGAAGTGGCCTATCTCAAGCCGATGAGTTCCGAGGAACTGCTGAGGATCTTTCCGCAGGCTCCGGAAATCGAGCCGGGCCTCAAGCTCTTCGCGCTGCTCTCCGCCGATGGTGCGCCGATCCTGGTAACCGATTCCCGGGAAGCTGCGACCGCCAATGCCTGGGAACACGACCTGCGGATGGTCAGCGTGCATTGAACTGCGAGCGTCAGGCGGTGGCGATTTCCGCCACCGCAGCCTGCAGTTTCGCAATGTCGAGCGGCGTCGAGAGCCGGTGATCGCCGTCCTTGATCAAGGTCAGCGTCACGGGATCGCCGCTCAGGTGTTCCACCAGCTTGATCGCATGCTGCCAGGGCACGTCGGGGTCCTGCATTCCCTGAAGGATATGGACGGGGCAACCCGTCTTGATCTCGCCGCCGAAGAGGAGATGGCTGCGGCCATCCTCGATCAGCGCCCGCGTGATCGGCGTCGGCTCCGGCGAATAGGCGGATGGGCGCTGCCAGACTCCGTCACGCAGGATCGTCTCGCGAATCGCTGTCGGCATCTGAGCCCACATCAGCTCTTCGGAGAAATCCACCGCGGGCGCGATCAGCACCATGCCGGCGGGAGCAAGAGCGGTGCCCCGCAGTCTCCGGGCCGCGAGCAGCGCAATCCAGCCTCCCATCGACGAGCCGACCAGAACCGGGGGCGCCGCGCAGCGCGCGGCAATGACGGCGAGCGTGTCCTCCAGCCAATGCGACAAGGTCCAGCGACCGAAATCGCCACCTGTCTCGCCATGTCCGGAATAGTCGAAGCGCAGGAAGGCGCGTCCGCTGCAGCTTGCCCATTGCGCGAGTGCGTCAGCCTTGGTCGCCCGCATGTCGGAGCGAAAGCCGCCGAGCCAGACGACGGGATGTCCCGTTCCCGGCTGCTCCAGAAAGGCGATGCGGCGGCCGTCCGCGCCGTTGCCGACATCAAGCCATTGCGGGGCAGGCTGCTCCACCTGAAATCTCCTGTGACGAATCTGTCCTGTCAGGGCATTATAGGCTGGGATCGGCCCTGTGCGCTGTCATACTGTCCGCCTCCGATCCGAGAGATTTTTTGAAACGGTGAACATGTCCTTGCGGTCAGGCGCGCATCCGTCGCTGCCTTCGACGGATAATCATCCCCTGAGCGGGCGGACCATCCTGCAGATCATCCCCGATCTCGAGGCAGGTGGAGCCGAGCGTACGACGGTCGATATCGCCCAGGGGCTGACCGAAGCGGGCGCGCGCGCGCTCGTCGCGACCGAGGGCGGCCGCCTTGTCGCCGAGCTGCAGGCGAAGGGCGGCGTCTGGCTGCCGTTCCCGGCTGCTTCGAAGAACCCGGTCACGATGGCGCTCAATGTGCGCAAGCTCGTGCTGCTCTGCCGACGGGAGCGCGTTGAATTGATTCACGCCCGTTCGCGGGCGCCGGCCTGGGTTGCGCTTGCCGCGGCGCGTGCGCTCAAGCTGCCCTTCGTCACCACCTATCATGGCTCCTATGCCAGCCGCTCGGCGGTGAAGACGCAGTATAATTCGGTCATGGCGCGCGGCGACGTGGTCATCGCCAATTCCCGCTACACGGCCGACCTGATTCTGGCGAAGCACGGCTTTGCGCGTGACCGCATCCGTGTCGTCCATCGCGGCACCAATTTCTCGGCCTTCGCGCCATCCGCGGTCGGGCCGGAACGAGTCCAGGCCTTGCGTCGTGCCTGGGGCGTCGAGCCACATCAGCGCATCGTGCTCTTGCCGGGACGACTGACCGGCTGGAAGGGCCATCGTGTGCTGATCGAGGCGGCTCGCCTTCTGCGCGAGGGCGGCGACAACGATACCGCCTTCATCTTCGCAGGCGACCATCAGGGCCGCGATGGCTATGTCAGGGAGCTCGACCAGGCCATCGCCAAGGCCGGGCTCGAAGAACAGGTCAAGCGCGTCGGCCATTGCACCGACATGCCGGCGGCCTTGCTCGCGGCGGCGGTCGTCACCGTGCCCTCGACCGAGCCGGAGGCCTTCGGCCGTGTTGCGGTCGAGGCGCAAGCCATGGGCATTCCGGTTGTGGTCTCCGATCTCGGAGCAGTTCCCGAAACCGTACTCGCGCCGCCGCAGACGGCTCCCGGCGAGCGCACGGGCTGGCGCGTGCCGCCGGGCGATGCGTCTGCACTGGCCGCGGGCCTCAAGGAGGCGCTGGCGCTGCGCCCCTCGGCGCGCGATGCGCTGGCCCGCCGGGCCCGCCTCCATGTCGAGCAGCACTTTTCGCTCGAGAACATGGTCAGCGAAACCCTCGACGTCTATTGCGCCTTGCTTGGGCGCTAGGCTCTGTACTTGAGCGGGTGTTGCCGTGTTTGCATTGACAATGCCCGACTTTATGCAATGTGTCTGATCAACGGTGCCGACAGCACCATTCATAGGAGAATACAGCCATTCGCCGTCCGTTCCGCGCTGCCCCAACCCCGACCAAAGACGGTCCGCGTTCTAACCGCGACATCCGCGGTGTCCGTGAGGTTCAGCTCATTGACGATACCGGCGCCAACCGTGGCGTTGTGTCGTTCTTCGAGGCCCTGAAGATTGCCGAGGATGCCGGTCTCGACCTGGTCGAGATCGCCCCCAATTCAGTGCCTCCGGTCTGCAAGATTCTCGACTACGGCCGCTTCCGCTTTCTGGAGCAGAAGAAGGCCGCCGAGGCGCGCAAGAAGCAGCGCACCATCGAGATCAAGGAGATCAAGCTCCGGCCGGGCATCGACAAGCACGACTACGACGTCAAGATGAAGGCCATGCACGGCTTCTTCGAGGAGGGCGACAAGGTCAAGGTGACCCTGCGCTTCCGCGGCCGCGAAATGGCGCACCAGGACCTCGGCGTGAAGGTGCTCGAGCGGGTCAAGGCTGATCTTGTCGATGTTGCCAAGGTCGAGAGCGACTGGCAGCTTGAGGGTCGCCAGATGGTGATGGTCCTGGCGCCAAAATAGGTCGCCTGGAGCGCCCTGCCTCGGAATCAGGTTGAGACAAGGCCCGGCCGCTTCGGCTGGGCCTTGTCTCATTTGATCCCTGCTGGGTCGTCCTAAGGCATCGGCCCGAAAAGTGGATTGCGGTTTTCCGAAAGGCCGATGCAAACACAGAAGACCAGATCATCGGACCGGTTATGAATCCGGTCCGATGATCTAGCTGACGGAGCGAATGATCTCGCGATAGGCGGCTTCCGGAAATGCCTTGAGCGTTTGCGTTCTCAC
>NZ_JBFTRC010000124.1:0-15921 GCF_056399325.1 Allobosea sp. 01N443 | reverse complement strand
AAGGAAGCGACCGTCAAGCGCTTCCACTATGACGATCATCGCCAGTTCGAGGCGCACCTCACAGACTTCGTTGCCGCCTACAATTTCGGCCGCCGGCTGAAGACCCTTAGGGGGCTCACACCCTACGAGTTCATCTGCAAATGCTGGACWTCAGAGCCAGAACGATTCAGGCTCGATCCAATCCATCAAATGCCGGGACTGAACAGCTAGCCTCCCGCGGCAGCCTCAGCCGCTGAAGCCGCCCGCGTCGAGAAATGCGCGCTCTTCGGGTGTCGTGTCCCGGCCGAGAATGGCGTTGCGATGCGGGAAGCGGCCGAAGTCGCGAATGATGTCGCGGTGGATGATCGCGTATTTGGTGCTGTCCTCATCGCCCGAGGCGCGGCTCAGATCGATGCAGCGTTCCTGATGGTCCAGCTCTTCGGAATGCATGAAGGGCATGTAGAAGAAGCGCCGCTCCGGATTGGTGAAGTGCTGGTCGAAGCCGCGGGCGATGGCGCGCTCGGCGACCTCGACAGCGAGATCGTCGCTGGCGAAGGCCTCGGGCGAGCCGCGATACAGGTTGCGTGGAAACTGGTCCAGCAAGATGAGCAGCCCATAGGCGCCTTCGGGGGTCTCTTCCCAAGAGCCGAGCTCGGCCGCCGCGGCGGCGCGCTGGGCCTCGAGAAAGCGATCGCGGATTTCCCGGTCGAAGGCGTCGTCCTTGTCGAACCACTTATCCGGTCCGGCTTGCCGCCAGAAGGCGACGGTCTCGGCGGCCGTAGGCAAGCTCATACTTGTATCTCCAGATCGGATAACGCGTTGTCCATGAAGCGCAATTGCCCCAACCGGTGGGACGGATGGCGGCGCAGATTGACGCATTCCGGGCGGAAGCGAAACCCGGCCGGGCCCGTGTCGAGGATCTTCGCAGGCTGGCCCTTGCGCTCAGAAAAACCTTCCTGTAGAGACCGAACCGTAACGTACGGTACTGATCCTTGAGCGCCACTCCAGATACATCGAGCGAAGGACTGACAGCCCGGCAACAGGCCGTGCTGGATGCTGTGCTTGGCCTGATGGTCGAGAAGGGCGAGCACCTGACGATGACGGCTGTCGCCCGGCGTGCGAGCTGCTCGAAGGAAACCCTCTACAAGTGGTTCGGCGATCGTGACGGCCTGCTGACCGCGACCGTGCAGTGGCAGGCCTCGAAGGTGCGCGCCGGCAATTATGATCGCCAGAAACTCGATGCCCTGACGCTGCGCGATAGCCTGATACGTTTTGCCGCGAACTGGCTTAATGTGATCACCAGCGACACCTCGATTGCACTGAACCGGATTGCCATCAGCCAGGCGGGATCGAAGGCAGGCAATCTCGGCGGGATCGTGCTGGCGAACGGGCGTGTCGCCATTGGCGAACGCCTGAAGCCGGTTCTCGCCGCAGGCCGTGAGGCGGGGCTCCTGGCTTTCGATGATACGGAGACCGCCTTTCGCACATTCCTCGGCCTTGTCGGGCGCGATGTGCAGATCAGGCTGCTGCTGGGTGATGCGCTCGTGCTGAGCCCAGCGGAGAACGAGCGCGATGCAGCGCGCGCGACCGATCAATTCCTCACTCTGTACGGCGCGGTTGAAGCCGCTCCGGGCAAAGAAAAACCCTAACGCGAGACCAAGGAGCAACCTATGCGCGTTTATTACGACCGCGATGCGGACATCAATCTGATCAAGGGCAAGAAAGTCTGCATCGTCGGCTATGGCTCGCAGGGCCATGCCCACGCGCTCAACCTGCGCGATTCCGGCGTGAAGGACGTGATCATCGCCCTGAAGGCCGGCTCGGCCACCCGCAAGAAGGCCGAGGAAGCAGGCTTCAAGGTCATGACCCCGGCCGAGGCCGCCAAGACCGCCGACATCATGATGATGCTGACCCCTGACGAGCTGCAGGGCGACATCTATCGTGACGAACTGCATGGCAACATGAAGGAAGGCGCCGCGCTGCTCTTCGCGCACGGCCTCAACGTGCATTTCAACCTGATCGAGCCGCGCAAGGACCTCGACGTGCTGATGGTCGCGCCGAAGGGCCCCGGCCACACCGTGCGCTCGGAGTATCAGCGCGGCGGCGGCGTGCCGACCCTGATCGCGATCCACCAGGACGCCACCGGCAACGCCCATGATCTCGGCCTGTCTTACGCTTCGGCCAATGGCGGCGGTCGCGCCGGCATCATCGAGACCACCTTCAAGGAAGAGTGCGAGACCGACCTCTTCGGCGAGCAGGTCGTGCTCTGCGGCGGCCTGGTCGAGCTGATCAAGGCTGGCTACGAGACCCTGACCGAGGCCGGCTATGCACCCGAGATGGCCTATTTCGAGTGCCTGCATGAAGTAAAGCTGATCGTCGACCTCATCTATGAGGGCGGCATTGCCAACATGAACTATTCGATCTCGAACACCGCCGAGTTCGGCGAGTATGTCACCGGCCCGCGCATCATCACCGCCGAGACCAAGGCCGAGATGAAGCGCGTGCTGACCGACATCCAGTCGGGCAAGTTCACCCGCGACTGGATGCTCGAGAACAAGGTCAACCAGACCTCGTTCAAGGCCACCCGTGCCCGTATGGCCGCGCACCCGATCGAGGAAGTCGGCGCCAAGCTGCGCGACATGATGCCCTGGATCAAGGCCAAGGCGCTGGTCGACAAGACCAAGAACTGATCGGTCTCAGGCTCCGACTCACGGACTTGGCGAGCCGCTGCAATACCGCTCGCCAAGCGCCTGAGAGGGTTAACAAATCATTGATTCCGAGAGGGCGGATGCAGTAATGTGTCCGCCCTCTCGCCTTTCCGGGCGTGGAACCGGTTCCAGTCCGATGCGTTCGTCGAGGCAGTCGTACGTGGAGGCGGCCATGAGGACGATGAATCTGAACAGTGTCATTGACAGCCCTATCTGTGCKCGGGCCTTGCTTGCAGTGTCGCTCGTGATCGTATTCGCCGCGGTGTTCGGACTTTTCGGATACTGAAGGGCGTTTGCGTCAGACGGCAGGATTTGGCGAAGAACGCGGTACCATCGAAAACGGAAAAGGCCTCCGGCGTTTTGCGCCGGAGGCCTTTCTCCTCGCAGGGATAGCGGGGTCAGAAGGTGATCTTGTCCTTGATGTCGGACTCGACATTCGAGGGCAGGACGCTGCGCTTCACGAGATCATTGAAGTCTTTGAACTTCGCCTTGGAGCGCTCCTCGATGATTTTCTTGGAGCGCGCTTCGCCGATGCCCTTGAGACTGTCGAGTTCGGCGGCGGTCGCGGTGTTGATGTTGATCTTCTTGACCTGAGCGGCGGCTGCGGGCTGTGCAGGCTTGGCGGCTGTGCCAGCGGCGGGCGCTGCGGGCGTCGTGACTGGGGCCGGGGCACGTGCGGGGGCGCTCGGCTGCGTGGCGGGCTGTTGTGCGAAGGCGAAGCCGGCGGTCAGCGCGAGGGCGACGATCGGCGAGATGATGCGCGAAAGGCTCATGGTTGGACTCCATAGTCCTGCCCCGGGAGGGTAGCATCGGACAGGCGCCGGGTCGCCCGCCTCGACAACGCCGGCAGCCTGGAGCCGTTCGGCGTGCCGCGTCAGATCCGCACTGGTGAGTGGCGATATCGCGACGCAACGCCGTCAATTCGCGCCTTCTGGCCTGAACCCGCCCTGAATGCGCCGTTCAGTGTTCGGACGGTTTTCGGGATCAGCGCGTGACGAACTCGGCCAGCCGTCCGGCACCATAGAGCAGGCCAAAGCCCCATGCGAAAGACGCGGCCCAGTTGGCGAGCTGGAACGGCAGGAACGGCATCTTCACGATGCCGGCGACGATGGCGATGACCGCCCGCAGCGGCCCGAAGAAGTGGCCAATGAGAATGCTGAAGATGCCCCATTTCTCGAAGAAGGCATGTCCCTTCTCGAGCAGTTCAGGGTTCTTCTTGAGCGGCCAGGTTTCTCCGATGCGCGGGCCGAGCACGATGCCGGCCCAATAGGAGATCCAGAAGCCGCAACCCGCGCCGAGCGAGGCCGCGAAAGCCAGCGGAACCAGGTCGAGACCGGAGGCTCCCGCCGCCGCGCCGAAGGCGGTGAAGAACACCGTGGCGGGTACGAGCCAGGACAGCACCGCCACACATTCGGCGAAGGCCACCAGAAAGACGATCGGGATCGCCCATTGCTGGTTGGTGCGCATGAACTCGACGAGTCCCTGCATCAGGCTTTCGAGTTGCTGCATGAGGGTCGAGATCTTTCAGGCCAACGCGCTGGCTTATCGCTGTCTCGGGCCGTGGATGCAACAGCTGCGCGCTGCGGCGAATCTGCCGGGCAAGACCAAGGTTGGGTTGCCTTCCGGAGGCGATCACCTAGAGTTTCGTCAAACGAACGCGATATTCGGCCAGGGCGCTTGGCGCAGCAGGCCGTTGGGGAACGCTTTATGGAGCTTCAAGACCGCCTGCACGCTTATGCGGGCCCTGCTGGCGTGCCCGGGGCGGATACCGCGCCAGCTGTCAATCTCAGCGGCATCGACATCACCTTCCAGCTTGCAGGCGGGCATCGCTACAAGGCGGTGACTGGCATCGATCTCACCGTCTCGGCCGGGGAGTTCGTTTCGGTCGTGGGGCCGACCGGCTGTGGAAAGTCGACCTTGCTCAATGCTGCGGCCGGGCTGCTGACCCCGTCTGCCGGCAAGGTCGGGATATTCGGCAAGCCGCTCGCGGGGCTGAATGTACGCGCGGGCTATCTCTTCCAGCAGGACGCGCTGATGCCGTGGAAGACGGCGCTGCAGAATGTCGCCGTGGCGCTGGAGCCGATGGGCGTGCCGGCTGCGGAGGCCGATGCGCGTGCCCGCGACTGGCTCGGCCGTGTCGGTCTGCGCGCTTTCGTCGATCGTTATCCGCATATGCTTTCGGGGGGGCAGCGCAAGCGCGTCAGCCTCGCGCAGATGCTGATCCGCAATCCCGAGATTTTGCTGATGGACGAGCCGTTCGGACCGCTCGATGCGCAGACCCGGCAGATCATGGGCAACCTGCTGCTGGATCTCTGGTCGAAGGATCGAAAGGCGTTGATCTTCGTCACCCATGATCTCGAGGAGGCGATCGCGCTCTCCGACCGCGTCGTGGTGATGTCGGCGGGGCCGGCCGCCGGAATCGTCGCCGATTACAGGGTCACCCTGCCGCGCCCGCGCGACATCGCCGAGATCCGGCTGGAAAAGGCCTTCCACGAGATCCATCGCGACATCTGGTCGTCGCTGCGCATCGAGGTGCAGAAGGCTTACGCCATGGGCGAAGGCAAGGAACTGGTGCAGGGAGACGCCTCGTGAACCGCCTGACGCTCCTTGCACTGCAGATTCTCGTCGCGGTCGTGTTCCTGCTGATCTGGCACGTCTTCACCGTCTATCCGCTGCTCGGCGACACCAAGACAATCCAGTTCTTCTTCTCGACGCCGCTGCAGGTCCTCGGTCGGACCTGGACCCAGCTCACCGGCGGCGACATCTATTTCCATCTCGGCATCACGCTGACCGAGACCGTGCTCGCCTTCGTCATCGGCTCGGCGGCGGGCGTCTTCTTCGGCTTCACCTTCGCGCGCCGGCAGCTGATGGCGGCGGTGTTCGACCCCTATATCAAGGCGGCCAATGCGCTGCCGCGCGTGGTGCTGGCGCCGATCTTCGCGCTCTGGTTCGGCCTCGGCATCTGGTCGAAGGTGGCGCTCGGCTTCACGCTGGTCTTCTTCATCGTCTTCTTCAACGTCTACCAGGGCGTCCGCGAGGTCTCGCCGACGGTACTCGCCAATGCCCGCATGCTCGGCATGAACGAGCGCCAGCTCTTCCGCCATGTCTACTGGCCGTCGGCCCTGACCTGGATGTTCTCCTCGCTGCACACCTCTGTCGGCTTTGCGCTGGTCGGTGCGGTTGTCGGCGAATATCTCGGCTCGTCGGCCGGTCTCGGCTACAAGATCCACGAGGCCGAGAGCGTCTTCGATGTCACCGGCGTGTTCTCCGGCATGCTGATCCTGGCGCTCTTCGTCATCGTGATCGATTCGCTTGTCACCTTCGTCGAGAAGCGCCTGCTGGTCTGGCGACCGGGACAGAGCGCGACCACGACGACTTAGATCATCAGGCCGGATATCGTATCCAGTCTGATGATCTAGTCATCTGTATTTGCATCGGCCTTCCCGAAGACCGTAATCCACTTTTCGGGCCRATGCTTTAGGCTGGCGCGGCCGGTTCACCCCGCGCTTGCTGTCTTGGGGCGCTGCCGAGGAGCCTTGAGCCCGACAGCGGCGCTGTTTTCGATCAGGGTCAGGAAAGCTGTCGCGACCGGGCGAAGCGTCTCCGCCGGCGGCGATACGGCGTGCAAGGTGCGACGGAGATTCGGGCGAAGGGGGATCCCAACCACGCCGCGGCTGTCGTCGAGGGCCAGCTCGGGCATGATCGTCAGGCCGAGCCCTTCACGCACCATACTGAGCAAGGTCGCGTTGTCGCGCACGAGGCAGGCGATCTCGGGATGGCTGGCTGCTGCTGTCAGGAGTTCCTGGATGAGCGTTTCGCAGCCCCCTCCCGAGAGCAGCATGCGTTGCCCGTCCAGGGCAGCGAGCGGGAGCGAGGCCCGGGATGCAAGCTCGTGGTCGGCGGGAACAACGACGAGGTAGTCGTCGGAATAGACCGGGCGGGCTGCCAGTTCGGGATGGGTACGGCTGGTGATGCCGATCTCGACCACGCCGGCCTGGATCCAGGCGGTGACCTCCGGATCCGTCCCCTCATACAAGCTCACCGTGATGCCGGGATGCTCGGTGCGCAGGCGCCGCAGCCATGCGGGCAGCAGCCGGACGGCTGCGCTCTGTACGACGCCGATCCGCAAGGTGCCGCTCAACTTGCCGGCAAGTCCGCTGCACGTGCCGAGCCGTTCGACGGCCGCGAGTACCGCACGCGTCTCGACAAGGGCCGCTTCGCCGGCTGCCGTCAGCACCAATCCATCGCGGCCGCGTAGCAGCAAGGCGGTGTCCAACGCCCGTTCCAGCCCCGCGACCGCCTGGCTCACGGCTGACTGCGACAGGCAGAGGCGGTCGGCTGCCACCGTGAAGCCGCCATGTTCGACGACGCCGGCGAAACAACGCAGCTGCACCAGAGTGACATTAGGTGGCATGATCGAGGGGTATTCCAAGGATTAATTGGACTGATCTTGTCCACGTCCTTAACCCGGCCATCGCAACACACTCAAGGCCCGGGATGGGGCTCGATGACCGCCGTATCAGACAGATTGACCGTGGGCCTGGCCCAGATCGCTCCGGTATGGCTCGATCGCGATGCCACCCTGGGGAAGGTGGCCAACTGGATCGCGCGCGCCGCCGCGGCAGGGTGCGGCTTCGTCGCGTTCGGGGAGGCGCTGGTGCCGGGTTATCCCTTCTGGATCGAACATACCGACGGGGCGCGCTTTGAATCGTCGCTGCAGAAGGAGATTCACGCGCATTATCTGGATCAGGCCGTTCAGATCGAGGCCGGCCATCTGGCTGCGGTCTGCGCTGCGGCGCAGCGCGGCGGCATCGCCGTCATGCTCGGCATCATCGAGCGGCCGGCAGATCGCGGCGGGCACAGCGTCTATTGCTCGCGCGTGCATATCGGTGCGGATGGCATGATCGCGTCGGTGCATCGCAAGCTGATGCCGACCTATGAAGAGAGGCTGAGCTGGGCGCCGGGCGACGGACATGGTCTTCAGGTGCACCGTGTCGGGGCCTTCACGGTTGGCGGGCTGAACTGCTTCGAGAACTGGATGCCGCTGTCGCGAGCAGCGCTGTACGCGCAGGGTGAGAATCTGCATGTGGCGCTTTGGCCGGGGAACCTCCGCAACACGGTGGATACGACCTGCTTCCTGGCGCGCGAGGGACGCAGCTACGTGCTGGCGGTCTCGGGACTGATGCGCAAGCAGGATGTGCCGGCCGGCAGTCCTGCTGCTGCCATGCTGGAAACCTGCCCCGAGATCCTCGCTGATGGCGGCTCCGGCATCGCCGGCCCTGACGGCAAATGGGTGATCGAGCCCGTGACGGGGCGCGAGGAGCTTCTCGTTGCGACGCTTGATCATCGCGAGGTCAGGCGCGAGCGCCAGAATTTCGATCAGGCCGGACACTATGCCCGCCCGGATGTGACACGCCTCGTCGTCAACCGGACCCGGCAGGGCGTTGCGTCCTTTCGGGATGAGGGGACGCTATAGCGACGCGGGCTCACCGGCGTTCGCCTGGGGGCTCAGACGAAAGTTGCGCCCCGGGCCTCGGGCTGATCGGGGAGGCGAAGGTTGCCCGTGCCGGGCAATCTCGCCTATCGTCGGGGCCGACTGCGCCAGTTCAGAAGCGCAAACCGATCCCATCAGGAGGAAATTCGATGAGCTTCACCCGTCGCGGCGCGCTGGCCGCGCTCGCCTTGTCCACCTCTCTCGGCTTCGTGCCGTTTGGCGCAGAGGCCCAGACGGCCGAGAAGCCGAATGTCACGCTCGGCGTCGGCGGCAAGCAGCTGCTCTATTATCTTCCGCTGACGGTCGCGGAGAAGAAGGGCTTCTTCAAGGAGCAGGGGCTCGACGTCACGATCAACGATTTCGGCGGTGGCGCGAAGTCGTTGCAGGCCCTCGTCGGCGGCTCGGTCGATGTCGTGACCGGCGCCTATGAGCATACCATCCGGATGCAGGCCAAGGGGCAGGACATCCGCGCCGTGGTTGAGCTCGGGCGTTTCCCGGCGATCACCATCGCCGTGCGCAAGGAGCTTGCCGACAAGGTCAAATCCGCGGCCGATTTCAAGGGCTTGAAGATCGGCGTCACCGCGCCCGGCTCCTCGACCTCGCTGACCGCGCAATATGCCATGGTCAAGGCCGGCCTGAAGGCGACCGACGCGCCGATCATCGGTGTCGGTGCCGGCGCCAGCGCCGTTGCCGCGATCAAGCAAGGCCAGGTCGATATCATCTCGCATCTCGATCCCGTGACCTCGAAGCTCGAAGCGGATGGCGATGTCGTGGCGCTGATCGACACCCGCACCGAGGCCGGCACCAAGGCGCTGTTCGGCGGTTCAAACCCTGCTGCCGTGCTCTATCTCAAGAATGATTTCGCCGAGAAGAACCCGGTCACGACGCAGAAACTCGTCAACGCGCTGGTCAAGTCCCTGAAATGGCTGGAGACGGCCAAGCCCGAGGATGTCGCCGATCTCGTCCCCGCCGAATACCATCTCGGCGACAAGCCGCTCTATCTGCGCGCCGTCAAGAATTCGCAGGAAAGTTATTCGCGCACCGGCATTTCCACGCCAGATGCGATGAAGAGCATGTATGACTCGCTGAAACTGCTCGATCCTGAGCTTGCGACCTCGAATGTCGACCTGAACAAGACCTTCATCGACAGCTTCGCGAAGAAGGCCGCCGCCGGATCGTAGTCTCTCGACTCCTTTCTGCAGGCCGGTCAAACTCGGCTCTTCCATTGGGAGAGCCGAGATGACCGAGCGCGCTGCGATCGAGACCTTGCTCCTGAGCGCCTATGAGGCGCGTGTGCAGGGGGATCTTGATGGAGTGATGGCCTTCTTCCATCCCGATTGCCGGTTCCATTTCATGGGAGCGGAGGATCTCGGGCCCATGTGCAGCCCCCAGACGGGCTGTGCCGCGGTTCGGGAGCAGATGGCCGGGCTGATCGGCACGTTCGCCTTTTCGAAGTTCAGGACGCTGGGGCTGCTCGTCGAAGGCGCTCGCGCCTCGTTTCACTGGAGCGCCGATGTCACCCATGTGCCGACCGGTCGTACCCAGAGCTTCGAGGCGGTCGATCTGGTCACTGTGGAAGACGGCAAGGTGCGAAGCCTGACGCAGTTCACCGACACGGCCAGCGTGATGCGTCTCGGCTCTGCCTGATCGCCGTTTGTCATCGCCTGCATCAACGCTTTCGATTTGCTCCCGGCGCGGCAACCGCTAGGTTCGCCGCGTCGTTTCGTTGAAGGCTTATGCTGCGCGCCATGAACATCCTCTCGATCCAGTCCCATGTCGCTTTTGGCCATGTCGGCAACGCCTCCGCCGTTTTCCCGATGCAGCGACTTGGGGTCGAGGTCTGGCCGATCCATACCGTGCAATTCTCGAATCACACGGGCTACGGGGACTGGAAGGGCCGGGTCTTCGAGGKCGGCATGATCGACGAGGTGATGGAAGGCATTGCCGAACGTGGCGTGCTGCCGGGCTGCGACGGCGTGCTCTCCGGCTATATGGGATCGGCCGATATCGGCCACGCCATCCTGTCTGCCGTCGAACGTGTCCGCGCGGCCAATCCCGATGCGCTCTATTGCTGCGATCCGGTGATCGGCGATGTCGGGCGCGGCATTTTCGTGCGGCCGGGCATTCCCGAATTCATGCGCGAACAGGCGGTGCCGGCTGCCGATATCGTCACGCCGAACCAGTTCGAGCTCGAACTCCTGACGGATATCGAGGTGAAGACCATCGCCGACGCGCACCGCGCCGTCGAAACGCTGCGCGATGCCGGCCCGAAAGTCGTGCTGGTGACATCRCTGGTCACGGAAGAAACGCCGGCGGACGCGATCGACCTGATGGCGGCCGACGCCAAGGGCGCCTTCCGGGTGCGCACGCCGAAGATCGATATCAGCGTCAACGGTGCGGGCGATGCGATCGCCGCCCTCTTCTTTGTCCACTACATGCGCGAGGGATCGGCTGCCGCTGCCCTCAGCAAGGCCTCGTCCTCGATCTACGGCCTGCTGAAGCGGACGAAGGAGGCCGGCTCGCGCGAGATCCTGACGGTCGCCGCGCAGGACGAGTTCGTGACGCCTTCGCAGCTCTTCACGCCCGAAGCGATCTGAGCCGCAGGCTGAATTCGATGAAACTGCGCGTCGGCACCTTCAATGTCGAAAACCTGCTGACGCGCCACCGCTTCGAGAATGGCGGACGCATCGACACCTCTGCGGCGATGTCGCTGTTTCATTTTCCGCGCGCCGACCAGCGCGATGCCGTCGAGCGCTCGCTCGCGGTGGCGCTTGAGGACGACAAGCGCCAGATGACGGCGCTCGCCATCGCCGAGGCGCAAGCCGATATCTGGATGCTGCAGGAAGTGGATTCGCTCGCGAGCCTGCAGGCGTTCTTTGCCAATTACGTCCATCGCATCGCCGATTACCGCTACGGCCATTTCGCCCTGATCGACGGCAATGACAGGCGCGACATCGATATCGGCTTTGGCGCCCGGCGCGATCTGCTGGCGCCCCCGGCGGTCCGTGTCGTCTCGCACAAGGACCTCAGCTTCGGCCAGGCCGGCGCTTATGATCCTTCGCTCGCGCGGTTCGGCATCAGGCCGGGCGACAGGGTCTTTGCCCGCGATTGCCTCGCTGTCGAGCTGAGCTTCGGTGACCGTTCGCTGACGCTCTTCGGTTGCCATTTCAAGTCGATGAACAACGGCCGCGACGATGGCCGGCAGGAGACCCTGCCGATCCGGCGGGCGGAGGCCCTGGCCGTCAGGCACATCGTCAAGACCTGGTTCGGGGCGTCTTGGCGCGAAGCCAACTGGATCGTGCTGGGCGATCTCAACGGTTATCGCCATGGCCTTGGCCCACTTGGCGAGCTGGTCGACGAAGGGGATAGCGGCATCGAGCCGTTGCTCGAGGATTTCGCTGTCGACCCGATCATGCATCTGCCCCAGCATGAGCGCTGGACGCATTTCCGGCGCTACTGGTCGGAGGCCGAACAGCGGCTCATCGATAGCCATATGCCGCTGGACCATATCCTGCTGTCGCCGGCGCTGGCGGCTGCGAACCCCAATCCGGCCATGCAGATGATCCGGCGAGGTTTGCCCTATCGCGTGCCGCTCGATCCGCGCGAGCCCGATCGTTCGATGGCGCGGCTGGCGACCTGCAGCGACCGCTATCCGCGCGTGGGCTGGGACAGGCCAAAGGCGTCGGATCATTGCCCGCTGACCATCGATCTGGTCGTGCCTACCACCAAGGGAGGGTTGCCGTGAAACGCCGCTTCGTCACGCTCGATGTCTTCACCGGGGCACGTCACGCCGGCAACCCTTTGGCGGTGGTGCTGGACGCAGAGGGCCTCGACACCGAGGCGATGCAGGCGATCACGCGCGAATTCAACCTGTCCGAGACGGTCTTCGTCGCGCCGCCCGCCCACCCGGCCAACCGTGCCGCCATTCGGATTTTCACGCCGGGCCGGGAGCTGCCATTCGCCGGCCATCCAACCGTCGGCACAGCCATCCTGCTCGCTCTCCACGATGCCCAGGCGGGCAGGGAAAACGACAAGCTCGTCCTGGAGGAGCGGATCGGTGCCGTCTCCTGCGACGTCTCGGTCGGGAATGATCAGGGCAGGGCGACCTTCACCTTGCCGCGCTTGCCGGAGCGGATCGGAGAGGCGGCATCGCCAGTGGAGCTTGCAACTGCGCTCGGGCTCGATCCAGCCGAGATCGGCTTCGATGCCCATGAGCCAGGCGTATTCTCCGGTGGCGTCGGCTTCACTCTGGTTCCGGTGGCGGGTCTGGAGGCGATGGGCCGAATCACGCTCGACATGATGCGGTGGAATACGGTGATGAAGCCGGCCGAGCATCCCAACGCCTTCGTCTATTGCCGGCAGACCCGCGATGCGGGCCATCACTTCCATGCCCGCATGTTCGCGCCAGGGATGGGCATCGGCGAAGACCCCGCGACCGGTGGCGCAGCCGCCGCCTTCTCCGCCGCCGTGATGGCCTTCGATCGTCCCGGCGATGGCGAGCACCGCCTCGTCATCGAGCAAGGGTACGAGATGGGACGGCCGTCGCAGATCGAACTCACTCTGCGGGTCGAGCGCGGTGGACTCGTTTCGGCCAGCATTGGCGGCGAAGCTGTGCTGGTGAGCGAGGGCGTGCTGCTGTGAGTGGGACCGAATGATGAATGGTGTTGTCGACGGGACGATCGTTCCGCTTGCGCGGGTCGAGGCCGTGGTCGAGCCGCATGACTGGGTCTTCGCGCGGGAGAACCACACTGCCATTGCCGCGCATTGGGCCAGGATCAGCGCCGGCAAGCCGGCGATGTTCAATGGCCGGATCATGCTGCAGCATCGCGGCGCGATCGCGGATGGCGTGTTCAGCGCACGCTATTTCGAGACGGATTACGCCGCCTTCATGACCTGGCGCGATCTTGGCCATCCCGGCCCGGTGGTCCGCAACGGCTATGCGATGGCGGCCCTGAGGGCGGCGGATGGCGCCTTTCTCTGCGGCGTGATGGGCGACCACACCGYCAATGCGGGCAAAGTCTATTTCGCCGCCGGTACGCCGGATCGCGAAGATCTCAGGGACGACGGCATGCTCGACCTTGCCGGCAGCGTCACCCGCGAACTCTGCGAGGAGACCGGACTGACCTTGGGCGAAATCGACGTCGATGAAAGCTGGACGGCGGTGATCCTGACGGGGCGCGTCGCCTTCATGCGGCCGGTGGCGCTGTCCTGGTCGGCCGAGGAGGCGCGCGAGATCATGCTGTCACGCATCAAGCAGCAGGCGGAGCCGGAACTCTCCGACATCGTGATTGTGCGCAATCTTGCCGAGAGCGACCATCTCGACATGCCGCCCTTCATGCGGCGCTATCTCGCCCATATCTACGCTCAAGACTGACCTTCCCCTGTTTTTTCCGGAACGGAACGAGATGACCGCGCCAGAAGCCTTGCCGCTACCCGTCGACAATCCCTTCGCCGCCGTCTGGGAGACACCCTTCGGCCTGCCACCCTTCGCGGTGATCAAGCCTGAACACATCACGCCGGCTTTCGAGGCGGCTCTGGCCAAGCACAAGTCGGAGATCGCGGCGATCTCCGACGATCCGGCAGTGCCTGAATTCGCCAACGTGATCGAAGCGCTGGAACGGTCGGGCCGCGCGCTCAGCCGCGTCGGCGGTGTCTTCTACAATCTCGCCGGGGCTGACACGAACGAGGCGCTGCAGGCGATCGAACGCGAGATGTCACCGGTCACCTCGCGGCACTGGTCGGCAATCATGATGGACCCGGCCCTGTTCGCCCGCGTCGATGCGGTCTTCGCGAAGCGCGAGAATCTGGGACTGGACGCCGAACAGAAGCGCCTGCTGGAGCGGACCTATCGCGGCTTCGTTCGCTCGGGTGCGCAGCTTGGTCCCGAGGAAAAGAAACGCCTTGCCGCGATCAACGAGCGGCTGGCGGGGCTCGGCACGCAGTTCAGCCAGAACGTGCTCAAGGATGAGGCCTCCTATGCGCTTGTCCTCGATGACGAGGCCAAGCTCGCGGGCGTGCCGCCCTTCCTGCGGGCGGCGATGGCCCATGCCGCTGGCGACCGGGGCCATGATGGCAAGCATGCGGTTACACTTTCACGTTCGATCATCGAGCCCTTCCTGACTTTCTCCACCCGCCGCGAGCTCCGCGAGGAGGCCTTCGTGGCCTGGAGCAAGCGCGGCGAGAATGGCGGCGAGACGGATAACCGCGCCATCGTCGCGGAGATGGTGGCTTTGCGTGCCGAGAAGGCGAAGCTGCTCGGCTTCGAGACCTTCGCGCATTTCAAGCTCGACGATTCCATGGCCAAGACGCCGGAGAATGTCCGGGGGCTGCTCGAACTGGTCTGGAAGCCGGCCAAGGCGCGGGCTGCGAAGGAAGCGGCTGACCTTGCCCTGCTCGCGCAGGAGGAGGGCGAGAATGGCCCGATCCGACCGTGGGACTGGCGCCACTATGCCGAGAAGGTGCGCCAGAAGACCTATGCGCTCGATGAGGCGGTGCTGAAGCCTTATCTCCAGCTCGACCGCATCATCGCTGCAGCCTTCGACACCGCGGGCAAGCTCTTCGGCCTGACCTTCGAGGAGAAGCACGATCTCGCTGGCTATCATCCCGATGTCCGCGTCTTTGAGGTCCGCGACGTGGGCGGCCGGCATATCGGGCTCTTCCTCGGTGATTATTTCGCCCGCGCATCGAAACGTTCGGGCGCCTGGATGAGCGCCTATCGCGGCCAGCGGAGGCTCGGCGGCGAGGTTCGCCCGATCATCGTCAATGTCTGCAATTTCGCGAAGCCCGCGGCCGGCAAGCCGGCGCTGCTTTCGATCGACGATGCGCGCACCCTGTTCCATGAATTCGGACATGCCCTGCATGGGCTGTTGTCCGATGTGACCTATGGCTCGCTCGCCGGCACCTCGGTCTCGCGCGATTTCGTCGAGTTGCCCTCCCAGCTTTACGAGCACTGGTTCCTGACGCGCGAGGTGATGCAGGCCTATTGCCTGCATGCCGAGACCGGCGAGCCGATCCCCGAGGGGCTGATCGACAAGATCAAGAAGGCGCAGACCTTCAACCAGGGCTTTGCGACGGTGGAATACACCTCCTCGGCGCTGGTCGACCTCGCCTTCCATTCGCTGAAGGATCCGGCAACGGTCGATCCGCTTGCCTTCGAGGCAGCAGAGCTGGAGCGTATCGGCATGCCGGCCGAGATCATCATGCGTCACCGCACGCCGCATTTCACCCATGTCTTCTCGGGCGACGGCTATTCGGCCGGCTATTACAGCTATCTCTGGTCCGAGGTAATGGATGCCGACGCCTTCAATGCCTTCATCGAGGCTGGAGACGTCTTCGCTGCCGATGTCGCCGCCAAGCTGAAGCGTTTCATCTATTCGGCGGGCGATACGCGTGATCCGGCAGAGGCCTACACGCTCTTCAGGGGCAGGCTGCCCACGCCCGATGCGCTGCTGGAGAAGCGAGGCCTGGCGGCGTAGGCGAAGCGCAGGCTCTCCCTGTCACGCGGGCCATCCGCGTCTTGAACCGCCGGGGGCGAAGCGTGGAGCTTGGAGGGAAGTACAGGTGGTCGGGACAAGCCCGACCACGACGCGTGCTGCAGACTAGACTAGATGCCGTAATGGGCCGGCGCTTCGAATAGCCATTTTGGGTGGCTGTCCCTCAGAATGATGGTGTTGAAAACGAGGTCCGAGCGATCGGCCTCAAGCATCATGAGAGGAACAGCCGTGGAGCATTATGCTGGAA
>NZ_JBFTRC010000123.1:0-16096 GCF_056399325.1 Allobosea sp. 01N443 | reverse complement strand
GGCGCACGTCGCTGAAGGACTGAACGTCCGATTGCAGGCTTGCGGAACGATCCGCTGAAGTGGAGGTTGGACAAGGCGCCGGCCCGGGCGCGGCCTCCAGGGACTGCATGACTCTCGATCAATCGCTCTCCATCGCCGTCATCACAACGATGATGGCGCTCTTCGTCTGGGGCCGCCTCCGCTATGATGTCGTCGCGGCGCTGGCACTCCTCGCCGCGCTGGCTCTGGGCCTTGTACCGGCCAAGGACGCCTTCAAGGGCTTTTCCGACGATATMGTCATCATTGTCGGCAGCGCGCTCGTGGTCAGCGCAGCGGTCGCGCGCTCCGGCATCATCGAGCGCGCACTCAGCCATGTTGCGCCCTATGTCCGCTCGACACAGATGCAGATCTCGCTGCTCGTGTTCTCGGTCGCGGTGATGTCGGCGATCATCAAGAATATCGGTGCGCTCGCGATGATGCTGCCGATCGCCTACCAGCTCGCCCGGAAGGGTGGAAAATCGCCATCCATCTTCCTGATGCCGATGGCCTTCGCCTCGCTGCTCGGCGGCATCGTCACGCTGGTCGGCACCTCGCCGAACATCATCGTCGCCCGCGTCCGCGAGGAACTGACCGGCCGCCCCTTCGAGATGTTCGACTTTGCGCCGGTCGGCCTCGGTCTCGCGCTCGCCGGCTGCCTGTTTCTATGCGTGGGCTACCGCCTGCTGCCGCGCGACCGGCAAGGCGCAGCCTCGCTCGAACAGGCGCTCGACATCTCCGACTATGTCACCGAGGTTCAAGTTCCCCAGCGCTCGGCGCTTGCCGGCAAAACCATCTCCGAGCTCAAGGCCATTGCGGAGGGTGAGGTCGATGTCGTCGCCATCCTGCGCTCCAAGACGCGGCTGTCCGCCCCGTTCCCAGATGCCGGCCTGCGTCCCGGCGATATCCTGTTGCTGCGCGGCGAGCCCAAGGCGCTTGAGCGCGTGGTCGCGCAGGGCGGCCTCCAACTCGRTGCCGACCAGCGCCCGACCCATAGCACGGGCGCGCTCGATCAGATCACCGTGAGCGAGGCGATCGTCGGCCCCGTCTCATTACTGACGGGACGCTCCGTTGGCGAAATCGAGCTACACGAGCGCTATCGCGTCAATCTGCTCGCGGTGAGCCGCTCGGGCGAGCGCTTCCGGGAACGCCTGCGCAACATCACCCTGCGCACCGGCGATGTCGTCGTCCTCCAGGGCGACGAGAAAATCCTGCCGGAGCGAATGCGCGAACTGGGCCTGATGCCGCTCGCGGAACGCGCGCTGACGCTCGGCAGTGCCCGCAGGGGCTGGGTTACCGGCGCGATCCTGCTTGCGACCGTGATCGCGATCGCCTTCAACCTCGTCCCGGTTTCGGTCGCGTTCTTTGCGGCAGCCGCGCTGCTCGTCACCTTCCGAGCGATCTCGCCGCGCGACGCCTATGATTCGATCGAATGGCCCATCCTCGTCATGCTGGCGGCCCTGATCCCGGTCAGCGACACTTTGCGCTCGACTGGAACCACGGATCTGCTCGCCGGCTGGCTCGCGAGTGTCGGCATGCACCTTCCCGGCTGGGGCGCGGTGGCGCTGATTCTCGTCTCTGCCATGGCGGTCACGCCCTTCCTGAACAACGCTGCGACAGTGCTGGTCATGGCCCCGATCGGCGCGAGCTTTGCGAAGAGCCTCGGTTACAGCCCCGATGCCTTCCTGATGGCGGTGGCGATCGGTGCGGCCTGCGACTTCCTCACGCCGATCGGCCACCAGTGCAACACGCTGGTGATGGGTCCGGGAGGGTATCGCTTCGGCGACTACGCCCGGCTTGGCGCGCCGCTGTCGCTGCTGGTGATCCTGCTCGGTGTGCCGCTGATCATGCTGGTCTGGCCGCTACGATAGGGCTTTGGCCCCGCGCCGCCGCTGCGGCAGCATGATGGTCCCGGATGCGGCGACCACCAGTACGAGGCCGAGCCAGTCGCTCGGCGTCGGTCGCTCGCCGAGCAGCAGCACGGAACCCAGAACGCCGACGGCCGGCACCATCAGCGTGCCAAGGCTGGCAATGCCCGCGGGCAGCCGCGCGATCACCGTGAACCACAGGAAATAGGCCAGCGCCTGTGCTCCCAGGATATGGAAGGTCAACGCGGCGAAGGTCCGTGCCTCCAGCATCTTGGGAACGGGCAGGCCCTCGAAGACCAGCATGCCGATCCCGGCGACAACGCCGCCGATCAGCAGCTGCCACGCGGCGATGGTCAGTGCCGGCGCCGAAACCGGCCAGCGCTTGGTGACGATCGTGCCCAGGGCCCAGCTCACGCTGGCGATCAGCGCGTAGAGCAGGCCGATGGAGAACGAGCCGCTGGCGAGCAATGGCAGGCCGAGGCACAGCAATCCCGCAGCGCCGAGGCCGAGGCCGAGAAGGCGCCTTCGGTCAAAGGGCTCGGCAAGGACGAACCGTGCGAGCAATGTCGCCCAGATCGGCATGGTGAAGGTCAGGATCGCCGCCCGCGAGGTCGGCGCGGCGAGCTGTGCGAAGGCAAGCAATACGTTGAAGGCGGCAATCGAAAGGAAGCCGGCAATCGCCAGCCTCAGCCATTGGCCTCTGGGCACCGCCAGAGACTGCCCACGTGCGAGCCCTATGGCGACCAGAGCCAGCCCCGCAAAGCTCATGCCGCCGGCCCGGAGCGTCCAGGGCGCGATCTCGGTCAGCGCGATGCGGACAGCCGGCCAGTTGAAGCCCCAGAGCAGACCGAGCAACGGAACGAGCAGAAGCGAACGGCCGGGGGTTTGCGACATGGCGTGACTATGGCCGAACCGGCGGCGCCATCGTCATGCCAAATCGCGCAGGAGCCGATGCACGTTTATCGCCCCGGCCGCCGCGCGGCGTCACTCCGGGACGCTCTCGACGCCGCACCATTCGGCCACGAACAGGGCCATGGTTCCGGTGATGCGCTTCAGCGAGGCGAGGCTAACCCGCTCGTCGAAAGCGTGGATGTTCTCCGAGATCGGGCCATAGCACAGCGCCGGAATCTTGTCGTAGAGCGCGTAGACGCGGGTATCGAGATAGCCCGCCGTCATGAAGCTCTTCARTGGTTTGCCGGTCGCGCCCTGATGCGCCCGGCCGAGCACGGCCTCCGCCTCGCTGCCGGGTTCGAGCACATAGCCTTCCGAATAGAAGCCGTTGAAGGTCACGCTCGGCGGATTGTTGGCGAGGAACGAATCGCCACGCGCATGCGTCAGCACGCGGGCCTCGATCCGCTTCGCCAATTCCTCGGCGCTGACCCCGGGATAGAGTCCGATGCGGCAGTCGATCCTGCACCAGCACGGCACGGAGGAGGCCCAGTCGCCGCCCTCGATCTTGCCGATATTCAGGTTGATCGGATGGGCGACGTCCTCGAAATGCTCGCGTCCGGCCTTCTCCGCGTTGAGTTCCTCCTCGAGCTTCCGCAGCGCCCCGATGACGCGATAGGCCCCGTCGATCGCGTTCGCGCCCGCGCCCATCTCGCGCACATGCATCGGCACGCCACGCACCTCGATCTGGAACCAGAGCACACCGGTATTGGCGCGCACCAGCATTTCCTCCTCTGGCTCGGGGATAAGCACCGCATCGGCCTTGTAGCCGCGCAGATGCGTCATCAGCGCGCCGTTACCGGTCGATTCCTCCTCGACCACCGACTGCACGTAGACCGTGGCCGCCGGCTGCAGGCCGATGCGCCGGAGCGCGTCGAGGCAGAACAGGTTGGCGGCATGGCCAGCCTTCATGTCCGCGCCACCACGGCCATAGAGCCAATCTCCCTCGATCACCGGGTCGAAGGGCCGATGCGTCCAAAACGTGTCCGGCCCGGTCGGCACGACATCGACATGCGCCTGCAGGATCAGGGAGCGCCCCTTTTCCTCGCGCGGGTGATGGATGCCGACGACGATCGGCGCATCCGAATGCTCATCGGAGAACGGCGCACCACCGGGATGGGCCGCGATCGCCTCGCGATCCATTCCGAAGCGGTCCATCGTGAAGCCACGCCCCTTCAGCGCCCGGAAGACGAAATCCTGCACCGCGTGTTCTTGCCCGCGCAGCGAGCCGAAGCGGATCATCTCCTGGGTGAAGGCGRTTTGCTCGGCAAAGCCGGCCTCCACTGAGGCAAGGATGCGGTCGCGAAGCGCGGGATCGAGAGGCATGGGCAGGTCTCCGGTCGGTTAGGCGGCAAGCAGGTGCTCGCCGTCACGCTCAGCCTTGTGCCGAGCATCCGCGCCTCGCGACGCGGATGGCAGGTGTGGACATGGATGGTCGGGACAGGCCCGACCAGGACGATGAGGCAATGGCCGGCAAGGCTGCGTCACAGCGCGAAGCGGCGGCCGCCGGGCACGGCGGCGAGCAGTTGGCGCGTGTAGTCATGCTGCGGATTGGCGAAGAGCGCAGCCGTCGGGCCGGTCTCGACGATACGCCCGCGCTGCATCACGGCGATGCGGTCGCAGATCTGCGCAGCCACGCGCAGGTCATGCGTGACGAACAGGATCGCCAGGCCGAGCCGCTGCTGGATATCCTTGATCAGCGTCAGGATCTGAGCCTGAACCGAGACGTCGAGCGCCGAGACTGCCTCGTCCGCGACCAGCACGTCGGGCTCGAGCGCGAGCGCGCGGGCGATGCCGATGCGCTGGCGCTGCCCGCCCGAGAATTCATGCGGGTAGCGGTCTATCGCATTGGCCGAGAGGCCGACGAGCTCAAGCAGCTCCCTTGCCCGCCCGAGCGCCTGCGCGCGCGGCGTGCCATGGGCCACCGGCCCGTCCGAGATGATCCGCCCTACCGTCTGGCGCGGATTGAGCGAGGCGAACGGATCCTGGAAGACCATCTGGATGCGCTTGCGATGCTCGCGCAGCGCTGCCGGACCGAGATCACTCAGGACGAGGTCTCCCAGGGCGATCCGCCCGCCATCGGGCTCGATCAGCCTGAGGCAGCAGCGCCCGACCGTCGACTTGCCCGACCCGGATTCGCCAACCAACCCAAGCGTTTCGCCGCGAGCCAGGGTGAAGCTGATATCGTCGGCAGCCTTCACCTCGCGCCCGGGCCGGAAGAAGCTGCGCTTGCGATAGACCTTGCCGAGTTTCTCGACGCTCAGCACAGGCACGGTCTCGGCGATCGGCGGGCGCTCCGGCGGCGTCATCGACGGCACGGCCGCGAGCAGCCGCTTCGTGTAGTCGTGCCTCGGTTGCGACAGCACGGCATCGGCCGTGCCCTCCTCGACGAGTTTACCCTGCTGCAGCACGGCGATGCGATCGGCGATCTCGGCAACGACGCCGAAATCATGGGTGATGAAGAGCACCGCCGTTCCATGCTTGCGACGCAGATTGTCGATCAGCTTCAGGATCTGCGCCTGCGTGGTCACGTCGAGCGCGGTGGTGGGCTCGTCGGCGATCAGGAGCTTCGGCTCGAGTGCGAGCGCCATCGCGATCATCACGCGCTGACGCTGGCCGCCGGAAAGCTCATGCGGATAGGCCTTGGCCAAGCGTTCGGGGTCGGGCAGGCCGACCTCGGTCAGCAACGCGAGCGCACGGGCACGGCGCTCGGCATTGCTGTGCAGGCCATGCGCCTCGAACGTCTCGACGATCTGGTCGGCCACCCGCATCACCGGGTTGAGCGAGGTCATCGGCTCCTGGAAGATCATGCCGACCTCACGGCCGCGCACGTCCTGCATCGCAGCCTCGTCGAGCGCCAGCAGATCGCGACCCGCAAGGCGGATCGCACCCGCAGCGGGCTGCACCGCCTTCGGCAGCAGCCCCATCACCGCATGCGCGATCATCGACTTGCCGGAGCCGGATTCGCCGACGACGCAGAGCGTTTCACCGGGAGCGATGGTCAAAGAGACATCCTCGACCGCGAAGGCGCGGTCGGCGAGGGCCGGGAGAGCTAGCTTCAATCCCTCGATCGCGAGAACGGGCGTCGTCATCACTCCCTCCCCCGCGCCAGACGCGGGTTCAGCGCGTCGTTCAGCCCCTCGCCGGCAAGATTGAGCGCAAGAACCGTGAGGAAGATCGCAAGGCCGGGGAAGAAGCTGATCCACCAGGCATCGATCAGGCGAGTGCGCCCGGCACCGACCATATAGCCCCAGCTCATCAGGTTGGGGTCGCCCAGCCCGAGGAAGGAGAGCGAGGATTCGAGCAGGATCGCCGAGCCGATCATCAGCGAGCCCATCACGATGATCGGCGCGATGGTGTTGGGCAGCACCTGGCTGAAGATGATGCGCGGCGTCGACTGGCCGATCGTCACGGCGGCCTGCACATATTCGCGCGTCTTCAGCGACAGGACCTCGCCACGCACCAGTCGCGCCACGGGCGGCCAACTGACTACCCCGATCGCGAGCACGATCGAACCAAGCTGTGGTTGCAGGATCGCGACCATGACGATGGCGAGTGCGAAGCTGGGGATCGTCTGGAAGAACTCGGTGAAGCGCATCAACGCATCATCGACGAAGCCGCCCGCATAGCCTGCAATCGCGCCGAGCGGCACGCCGATCAGCAGCGCGACCACCGTCGAGACCACGCCGATCATCAACGAGACACGCGCGCCATGCACCAGCCCTGAAGCGATGTTGCGCCCCAGCGTATCTGTGCCGAGCGGGAAGCGCTCCATGGCGAAGGGTGCAAGGAACGGACGGCCGACCGTGCGCCATGGCGATTGTGGAAAGAGCGACGGCGCCAGCAAGGCGAAGACGATGACGACGAGCAGGATGATCAACCCGACMMCCRCCCCGCGGTTGCGCGCGAAACGCTTAAGGAAGCTCATGATGTCGCCTCGATGCGCGGGTCGGCCAGCCGGTAGACCAGGTCCGTGAGGATATTGAAGCCGACGACCATGGCCGACGAGACGAAGAAGACACCGAGCAGCACCGAGTAATCGCGCTGCACCAGGGCATCGAACATCAAGCGGCCGATGCCGGGCCAGGCGAAGACCGTCTCGGTCAGCACGGCCCCGCCGACGAGCTGGCCCGCCTGCAGGCCAGCCAGCGTCACGACCGGAAGGATAGCGTTGCGCGCGACATGCCGGCGCGAGACGACCCCGGGTGAAAGCCCCTTCGCGCGCGCCGTCTTGACGAAATCGGCACCGGCAATCTCCAGCATAGAGGCCCGCATCATTCGCGCGTAGAGCGCCGTGAAGAACAATCCGAGCGTCAGCGCCGGCAGGAAGAGATGCTGCGCGATATCGAGCGCCCGAGCGAGGCCGGTATAGTTCGCGCCGATCGTCTCGAAGCCGACATTCGGCACGAGGCCGAGCTTCAGCGAGAAGACGATCTGGCTCATCAGCGCGATCCAGAAGAGCGGTGTCGCGTAGAAGACGAGGGCAAGCGTGGTGATGACGCTGTCCTGCCAGCGCCCGGCACGCCGCGCCGCAAGCGCGCCCATCAGGACGCCCAACCCCAGCGAGACGAGAAAGGCTGCGCCGGTCAGCAGCAGGGTCGCGGGCAGTCGGTCCAGGATCAGCTCGAGCACGGGCCTCTGCTGGCGATAACTGAAACCGAGATCGAGCGAGGCATAGCCCTTGAGATAGATCCAGAGCTGTTGGATCAGCGGCTGGTCGAGGCCAAAGCGCGCCCGCAACTGCTCGAGCAGCACCGCATCGGCCGCACCGGCCTCTCCCGCGAGAACCTGCGCGGGATCGCCCGGTGCGGCGCGGATCAGGAAGAAATTCAGGATCGCGATGGCGAAGAGGACGACGATCCCCTTCACCAGCCGGCCCGCGAGAAATTGAGCGAGGTTCATCAAAATCCTTCGGCGCTACGGACGGGCAAGATGACCGGTCCGCGTCTCCCCGAAAGGAGCACGCTCAAACCCGGGATGGTCTTCAGGAAGAGGCGCGTCACAGAGTAGTGGCGTCATGTCGTCCCGGATCGCCGCGACGCGACGTCCGGGACGGCAATGGCCTCACTCCTTCCAGGCGTCGCGGAAACCGTCATCCACGCCAATGCCGGTGGTGACGAGGTTCTTGACGTTGCAGCGATAGATCGTCGGGAAGTCCATCTCGAGCAGCCAAAGTACCGGCAGCTCGTCTGCCAGCAGCTTCTGCACCTTGGTATACAGCTCCTGGCGCTGCGCATCTGTCGGCGCGACGGCCGCCTCGGCGAAGAGCTTGTCGACCTCCGGGTTCGAATACCCGCCGACATTGGCGAAGGGATTACCCTTGGCGATGTTGCTCGAGATGTAGCTGCGCGCCACCCCCATCGCCGGATCGCCGAGCTGGTAGAGGAAGTTGAAATTCAGGTCGAAGTCCCAGTTGCTGGCCTTCTGGGTCCAACCGGGCACGTCGGTGTTTTCGATCTGAATCTTGACCCCGACATCCTCGAGATTCTGCTTGATCGCCTCGGACCAACGGCTCCAGGTCTCGCCATAGGGCAGGTTGAGCAGCTTGATCGTCTCGCCCTTGTAGCCAGACGCCTTGATCAGCTCCTTCGCCTTCGCCGGATCGAAAGCATATGTCGGCACGTCGGACGAGTAGAAGCGCGTCTTCGACGAGATCGGCCCTGTCGGCAGCTTGCCGAGCCCGCCCCAGACCACATCCTTCCCGAATTCGCGATCGATCGCGTACATCAGGCCCTGGCGGAATTGCTTGTTGCCGAGGATGCCGTTGCGCACATTCGGCGTCAGCCAGGCATGCGGGGCGAACATCTCCCAGCCGTTGGTCGTCATGCAGGTATTGGGCAGCTTCGAGAGCCGCGCCACGTCGTAGACATCGACAGAGCCCCCGGTCAGCACGTCGACCTTGCCGGTCTCGTACGCCACCGCGCGCGCCGCCGCATCCGGGATGATCTGCCAGTAGATCTCGTCGAGGTTCGGCTTGCCCTTCAGCCAATAGTTCTCGTTCTTGACGAGGTGGATATAGGAGCCCTTCTTCCACTCCTTCAGCTTGAACGGACCGGTGCCGATTGGCGTGTTGTTCGCCGGATTCGCCCGATAATCCGTGCCGTCATAGATGTGTTTCGGGATCATCGGCGCCGAAGCGACTTCCTGGGTCATGATCATCGGGCCGAAGGGCTGCTTCAGTGTGATCTTGACCGTGAGATCATCGACCTTCTCGATTTTCTCGACCTGAGCGTTGACGATCGGCCGCCAGCGCGGATGAACCTCGCGCAGGAACTTATCGAGGGTGAACACGACGTCGTCCGCCGTGAAGGGCTTGCCGTCATGCCAGGTCACGCCCTCCTGGAGCTTGAAGGTGTAGACCTTCGCGTCAGGAGAAATCTCCCAGCTCTTGGCGAGCGATGGCTGCGGATTGAGCTTCTCGTCGTAACGCAGCAGCGACTCGTAGATATTGCCGGCGACCATGTTGGTCGGGCCATTCTGGTTCAGCCCCTGCATCAGCATTGGAGGCTCGGGCTGCACCACGACATGCACGGTGCCCCCCTTCTTCGGCTCCTGCGCGGTGGCTGCCCCGAGCGCGAGCACTGAAGCGGCAAGCGCCAGGCCAAGTCTCAATCCGGTCATCGTTGTTCTCCCGTTCCCCTGTGCCGGTTCCGGCAGCTGCGTGAGCGCACCGGGCACGGCCTCTCTTTTCGACTGGCATCGCGGCCTACCGGGATCGCACCCGAACATGTGCCGATTAGCAAGCTCCGCGCCATTGAAAGCCAGAGTCAAAATTCGTGTCAATGACTGACATGGCGTGTTATTAGACGACACGATGAAAGATCGGGCGATTGGCGCTGCGAGAGGGCCGATGAACAGCGCAGGCGACAGCCGGACCGCGAAACTTCCGCCGGGCGTCCCGATCGTCAGGGCGCTCGACCGGGCCATTGCCCTGCTCCGCGCCTTCCGCCCCGAGCAACCACGCCTCGGGCTGAGCGAGCTCGCTCGCCAGGTCGGACTCGACAAGGGCACGACGCGGCGGCTGCTGCAGACATTGCAGCTCAACGAACTGGTCGAGCACGACGAACGCTCGCAGACCTATGCATTGGCGGTCGGGCTGATCGAACTCGGCAGCGCCGTCACGACCGGGCGCGAGCTTCGGGACGTGGCCGGCCCCTATCTGACCGAGATCGCCGAGAAGACCGGCGCGACCTCGTTCCTATGGGTTCATATCTCGGGCCGCGCACTCTGCGTGGACCGCGTGCGCGCCTCACTGCCGCATGTCGATGCGACATGGTTCGCGGTCGGTGCTCAGGCGCCGCTGAACTGCGGCGGCGGCCCACGGGTGATCCTGGCCTATCTCGACGAGGCGCAGCGGCGACAGGCACTGGCCCTGGAACTGCCAAAGCGCGCGCCGGCAAGCCAGACGGACCCCGACCTGCTCTGGCGCGAGGCTGATCGTATTCGCGCGCAAGGCTGGGAGCTGGCCGCCGACGACTTCTTCATTGGCTTGACGGGCGTCGGCGTACCGATCTTCGACCGCAGCGGCGCGCTTGCCGGCGCACTCAGCATCTCGTCGCTGACCTCGATCGTCGCACCTGAAGGGCGCCCAGCGCATCTCGATGCCTTGCAGGACGCTGCCATGCGCATCGGGGCGCGCCTTCTCCCCGCCTGATCGACGTCTGCCTAAGCAGCAGGCTAGGGAAAGGCAGCTGATTCCTGTATGGGACGCAAGGCGCGCGACGAACCCGCCAATCGGCGAGCGCGCTTGCCGACTGGAGCCGACGCTCGGGCTCTCAAGGGCTTCGAGCGTTCATTTCGCTGCAATGAAGCATGGCCATCACCGCTGAGGCGGTCAATCCACGGCCTTTAAGGCGTTGGACGGCTATTCGATATTGATTTGCCGGCTTTCTAACATAGGTTCTGTTTACGGATGGGAGGGCACAGGTTTCGATGAAGAAGGCGAAGTCAGGATTGGGGAAGCCGCGCTCGCAGATCGCCGCGCTCCCCATCCGCCGATCGCCGACGGGGGAGCCGGAGCTTCTCCTGGTCACGACACGCACGACGCGGCGATGGATCGTTCCCAAGGGCTGGCCCATCAAGGGCAAGAAGAACCATGAGGCTGCGGCGATCGAAGCGCGCGAAGAAGCCGGCGTGATCGGCAAGGCCCACAAGAAGCCCGCGGGGCGCTACATCTATTGGAAGCGGATGAGCGACCACTTCGTTCTCTGCAAGGTGGCGCTCTATATTCTTGATGTCGAGCGTCGGCTTGAAAAATGGGCCGAGCACAATCAGCGGCTTTCGCACTGGTTCACGCTTGAAGATGCTGCCGAGATTGTCGACGAGCCCGGCCTGAAGGCTGCGATCCGCGCGCTGAAGTYGAATTGACCGACGCTGCGGGTTGCGCAGACTCAGCGCCCCTCGGCGGCGCCTCCTGATCCCGGTCACCGCCCGGTCAGGAACAGGCCGGAGACAAAATAGGCGATAGCCGAGATCAGTCCTGCCATCGGCATCGTCACGATCCAGGCGAAGACGATGCCGCGAGCCACCCCCCATCGCACGGCCGTCACGCGCCGGGCGGCGCCGACACCGATGATCGCGCCTGTGATCGTATGCGTCGTCGAGACGGGGATGCCGAGATAGGTCGCCATGAACAGCGTGATCGCGCCGCCCGTCTCCGCGCAGAAACCCTGCTGGGGTGAAAGCCGGGTGATCTTCGAGCCCATGGTGTGAACGATCCGCCAACCTCCACAGAGCGTGCCGAATGCCATGGCCGCCTGGCAGGAGATGACGACCCAGAACGGCACCGAGAACGTCTCGCCCATCATGCCATGCGAGAACAGCAGCACCGCAATGATGCCCATCGTCTTCTGCGCATCATTCGCCCCGTGTCCGAGCGAGTAGAGCGAAGCCGAAACGAACTGCAGCAGCCGGAAGGTGCTGTCGACCTTGATAGGGGCCACGCGCAGGAACACCCAGGAGACGATCAGGACGAGGACCAGCGCCAGGGCGAAGCCGATGGCCGGAGACATGAAAATCGCGACGAAGGTCTTGCCGAGCCCCCACCAGACGATCGACGAGAAGCCAGCCTTGCTCAGCCCGGCCCCGACCAGTCCGCCGATCAGTGCATGCGACGAACTCGACGGAATGCCTGCAATCCAGGTGACGACATTCCAGACGATGGCGCCGGTCAGGGCACCGAAGATGACACGGTCATCGACGATGGCGGTCTGGACAATGCCGGACCCGACGGTCTCGGCGACATGCAGGCCGAAGAACAGGAACGCGATGAAATTGAAGAAGGCAGCCCAGAACACCGCCCAGCGCGGCGCCAGAACCCTGGTCGAGACGATGGTCGCGATCGAATTGGCCGCATCGTGAAGTCCGTTCAGGAAATCGAACAGAAGCGCGACCGCGATCAGGAAGACCAGGGCAAAGGCGACGCTTGAGAAATCCACCGGGCCAACCGCCTAGAGATGTTCGAGGACGATACGGCTGACGCGCTTGGCGACATCCTCGAAACGGTCCACCACCTTCTCGAGATGGTCGTAGATCTCTGCGCCGACGATGAAACCCATCGTGTCCGAAGTCTGGTGCGCCTTGAACAACGCCTTCAGGCCCTGGTCGTGCAGTTCGTCGGATCGCTCCTCGATGGCCCGGATATCCTTGGCGAGTGCGCCGATCGAAATCGCATGTTTCTTGATGTCGCGCAGCATCGGCAGCAGCACGACGACGCGCTCGGACGCCTGGACGATGACCGCCCCGAGTTCCTTCATGCAGGGCTCGAAGCTCGTAACCTCGAACAGCGTGATCGCCTTTACGGTCTTCTGCATCTGGTCGATGGCATCGTCCATCGAACCGATCAGCTCCTCGATATCGCCACGGTCGAAGGGCGTGATGAAGGTGCGGCCGACTTCCAGCATTACCTCCGCGGCGATCTCGTCAGCGCGATTTTCCTGGAAAAGCACCTCGGTGCAACCTGCCTCCACCGGGGTTTCGCCCCTGAGGAGGCCGTTCAGGGCCGCGGCACCTGCCACCAATGTCCTGGAATGGCTCTCGAACAGGTCGAAGAACTTGGGCTCCTTGGGCAGGAGCTTCTGAAACCAGCCGAGCATCGGCGCCTCGTTATGTCATCGATCCGTCACAATCGCGATAAGCGGTTGGTATATCGCTGTAAAGCGGCATGCGCGATCGCACGGGGCGTAATCCCGAGGGCGGCCGTCGCTAGGTGATTGAGAGGGAAATGGTGGGCCGGGCCGGATTCGAACCGGCACCGGCGCTGTTATGAGCAGCGAGCTCTAACCGTTGAGCTACCGGCCCGCTCTTCGCCTAACACCCTCGCCTTCTGTCCCGCAAGACCCCAGGCAGCCCCCGCAACTGAAACGGCCCCGCTGCGTCTCGCGAGCGGGGCCGTTAGCAATGGTTGGATGCAGTGGATCGCTCAGGCCGCCCGGGCGACCGACGCCCCGCCGTGCCCGGCGACGTGTCCCTCGCGGAACTGGAAGCGCCCGATATGTTCGGTCAGCGCGCGGGTCTGCTCATCCGTCAGTGCGAGCGCGGCATTCGTCTCCTCGACCAGCGCAGCATTCTGATGCGCCATCGTGCCGATGCCGTCGATCTCGTTGTTGATGGCGGAAACGTCGCTTGCCTGGCTCCGCGCCGTTTGCGAGATGCCGTTCATCAGTCCGGAGAGATCGTTGACCGAGGACACAATACTTTCGAACATCGCCGAGGTCTCCTCGACGAGGCCGACACCGACCGCGACATCGCCATGCGCGGCCTCGACCAGGCGCTTGACGTCGTTCGAGGCATCCGCCGAGCGCTTCGCGAGACTGCGCACCTCGGCCGCGACGACCGCGAAACCGCGGCCGCTGTCGCCGGCGCGCGCCGCCTCCACTGCCGCATTGAGCGCAAGCAGGTTGGTCTGGAAGGCGATCTCGTCGATCATCGAGATGACTTCCGAGATCTTGTCCGACGACGCGCGGATGCGGCGCATCGCGTCCAGCGCCGAGGCGACGACCTTTTCGCCCTGCTGGGCACGCTGCTCGGCGCTCTCGGCCATGCCCATGGCTTGCGAGGCCTCGTCGGCCGTCTTCTTCACGGTGCCCGCGAAGGCGCCGAGCTGATTGGTCGCCATCGAGACAGCGTTGCTTTCTTCCGTCGTACGCTCGGCGAGGTCGGTGACACCATCGAGAATCTCGCTGGTCGCACTGCGCACGGCCGAAACCGTATCCGAAAGACGCGCGAGCGTGCTTTCAAACTCTTCGGCGAGGCCGTTGGCGCCGTCCTTGAGCTCGGCGAAAGCGCCGTGATAGCTGCCCTCGACCCGGGTCGAGAGCTGGCCAGCCGACAGTTCGGCCAGCACTTCGCAGGTTTCCGAAAGCCCGGCCTGGACGGTTTCGAGCAGGGCATTGACGGAACCCGCAAGCGCGTTGAGCTCGGCATCTGCGAAGCTTGCCGAGACGCGGCGGCTGAAGTCGCCGGCGGCCGCGGCCTCGACCACCTGGCCGAAGGCCTCCCCCAGCTCCTGCATCATCTCACGGCGGCGCCGCTGCGCCAGGGCCTCGTCCTCGATCTTCGCAGCTTCGGCGGCTCGCAGCGCCAAGGCATTGTCGCGGAACAGCAGCACGCTGCGCGCAATGTCCGAGATCTCGTCATTGCCCTTGGTCTCGACGGTTGCGTCCAGCTGCCCATCGGCAATGGCCCGTGTCGCCGTCCACAGCTTGTTGAGACGGCCGACGATCATCGGGCGGACATAGAAGAGCGAGAGCGCCAGCGCGACGAGCAGCGAGCCGAGACCGATTGCGCCGAGCCACCACTTGCTGTCCTCGATCAGGTTGCCGGTCGACGTGCCCGCCGAATGCGCCTCGTCACGAGCCGCCTTGACCAGCGTCTCGACCTCGCGGCGCACCACTTCGGCCGCGCGATTGAGGTCCGACAGGCCGGCGCGGATTGCGCCCTGAGTCACGATGTCGCGGTCGCGCACGTCGAAAAGGCCGCTGCTTCCTTCGGCGACGTTGAGGATCGCATTGACCGAGCGCACGCGGCCCTGGTTCGGCACGATCTTCTCAGCGTCGGCGAGGCCGGTGCGGACAAGCTTGGCAATGGCCTGGAAGCGTTCGCGCGCGGTTCCAAGCTGCGAGCTATCGCTGATCTGCGCGATCTCGCGCAGGATGCCGCCGAGCTCGCTGACATCGGCCTGCAGGCTTCTGGCCAAGTCGAAGGCCGTGAAATCGCGGCCGGCGAGCGATTTCAGAGCCGAGGTMAGCTCGTCGCCCGACAGATTGGCCGCATTCTCGATGCCATAGGCAAGATTGAACTTCGCCTCTTCAGCCTCGGTTCCGACAGCCCTGACGAAGTCCTCCCGGGCCTTTCCCAGGGTCTCGATCGCGATCTGCGCCTCGCTGGAGTTGCGCAACCGCTGCCCCGTCAGGTCGTTCAGATCGTTGATCTGCCGTGAAAGTTCGTCGATCGCCTTCTGGGCCTTTGCCTTGTCCTGCCCGCGATCGGAGATCTTGCGCAGCAGTTCGAACTGCTTGGCTTCAATGAGATCGAGCTCTCCCGTCAGCTCGGACCGCTCCTTGGCATTCTGGACTTCGCTGAAACGCGCGGCGAGTGCCGTGGATTTCGTCGCCGCCTGCGAGAGCTCGAGCGCCAGCTCGACCACCGGCATCTTGTTCTCGATCATGTCGTTGACTGTCTGGTTCACCCGGCCATAGGAAAACCAGGCGACCGCGGATGCGACGATCGTCAATACGGTCAGAATGCCGAGCGCGGCATAGATGCGCGCGGCAATGCCGACGCGCAGCGGCGTGCGCTGCCGCGTGGGCTTCTTGACCTTCTTCATAGTCGTTCTCCGGGATGCATGCAGCGCGCGACGGCGGGGCCTCAGGAAGGAAACCGCGACGCAGACAGCGGGGCTCGGCAGGAGCCTCGTTGATCAGGCATGAACAGTTCCCCAGCTCTCTTTAGGTTAGCCCTTAGAGTTAGGCTTCTTGAGCCCTAGGATCGGGGACATGCGCTTAAAAAACGCTTAAGTGAGCGCCCTGTTCTGAATCGCCCGATGGAGCGGCCGATTCAGAAAGTGTTAAGGGTAGCAAGACCGCCCACCGGCCTCTCAATGAGCGATGCGGAGTGAATTGATATCTTGGGCAATGGCACGGAAGGCGTCCTTCAGGGACGAGCCATTCGATGGGAAATAGACGTGTTTCGCGCTGGTCGCGCAGTTGGTAAGCAGCGTATTCGCTTGAGCATTCGAGCCCACGCCAAGTCCGACGGTGTAGACT
>NZ_JBFTRC010000122.1:0-16189 GCF_056399325.1 Allobosea sp. 01N443 | reverse complement strand
CCCGAGGAAGGCCTATGGCTTCGTCGGCTGCGTCATCAGCTTGAAGGATCTCTCCGCCTCGATCTGGACCTGGTATCGCGAGGGCACGAAATGGGCGGTCAGGAAAGTCATCGAGATCCCTGCCGAGCCGGCTGATCCTGATCTCCTGCCACCGGTCCTGAAGGGGTTCAAGGCGGTTGCGCCCCTCGTCACCGACATCGACCTCTCGATGGACGATCGCTACCTCTACGTGTCCTGCTGGGGCACCGGCGACATGATTCAGTACGATGTGTCGGATCCGTTCAAGCCTGTGGAAACCGGCCGGGTCCGCATCGGCGGCATCGTTTCCCGCGCCTCCCACCCCGGAGCGAAGAACGGGCATCTCAACGGCGGCCCGCAAATGGTCGAGATCAGCCGCGACGGCAAGCGGGTTTATTTCACGAACTCGCTCTACGGGGCCATCGATCCGCAATTCTATCCCAATGGAATCGACGGTTGGATGGTAAAGCTCGATGTCGGGGAGAAGGGCGGCATCCGCTTCGACGACAAGTTCTTCGTCGACTGGCCCAAGGGGCACYGGCCTCACCAGGTCAGGCTGGAGGGCGGTGACTGCTCGTCCGATTCCTATTGCTACCCCTGACGCCCCTGCCCGGCATGATCGCTCGAACGGGAGCCTGAGATGTCGCCTTGGCTCATGCTCGCCGGGCTCGGTGCCTTCCATGGCCTGAACCCGGCCATGGGCTGGCTCTTTGCGGTTGCGCTCGGTCTGCATCGCGAGAGCCGTCGCGTTGTGTGGTTGTCCCTCCTTCCGATCGCGCTGGGGCATGCGGCCTCGGTCGCCGTGGTGGTCGCGGCGGTAGTTGCCCTCGGGACCATCATTGACCACGAAGCGCTGCAAAGGCTCGCGGGCCTTCTGCTTCTGGGGTGGGCAGCCTCCCATGCCGTCTTCGGTCACCGGCATCGCGTCCGGGTCGGCATGCAGACGGGGCTTGCCGGACTCGGCGCCTGGTCATTCCTGATGGCGACCAGCCACGGGGCCGGCCTGATGCTTGTACCGGTCATCATCCCGCTCTGCCTTGCTGCGACGCCGGCGCGGGAATTGACTGCCGCGGGGTCGTTGCCGGTCTCGCTGGCCGCCATCGCCCTTCACATGGCTGCAATGCTGGCTGTGACAGCAACGATTGCGGCGATCGTCTATGAATGGCTGGGGCTGGCCTTCCTGCGGCGGGGCTGGATCAATCTCGACACACTCTGGATCATCGTTCTGGCGGCGACAGGCCTCAACCTGGTCCGCTAAGCACCGCCAAAACAGCGCCTGCACCCTTCAGTTCGAGCTGGCACGGGCGCAATCATCTTGCGCAGCCGGCCAAACGCAATAGATATGATGGGCAAGGAGCTTCTTGCCCATCATGACATTCGACGAAAATCTGGGACGGGCGCGGATGMGCGAACCGGCCATCAAACTTCATGGTCCCGAAGCCTTCGCGGCCATGCGCAAGGCCGGCCGCCTGACGGCAGAAGGCCTCGACATGCTCGGCGAGCACGTCCGGCCAGGCGTCACCACGCAACGCCTCGACGAGCTTGCCTTCCAGTTCGCCATGGACAATGGCGCCTACCCGGCGACCCTGTTCTATCGCGGCTATACAAAATCGATCTGCACCTCGATCAACCATGTGGTCTGTCACGGAATCCCGGACGACAAACCCCTGCGCGAAGGCGACATCCTCAATATCGACTACACGCTGATCGTCGATGGCTGGTATGGCGATTCCAGCCGGATGTACGGGGTCGGCGACATTCCCCGCAAGGCCGAGCGGCTGGTCGAAATCACCTATGAAAGCCTGCTCCGCGGTATCAAGGCCGTGCGCGCCGGCGCGACGACCGGCGATATCGGTTTCGCCATCCAGCGCTATACCGAAGCCGAGCGTTGCTCGGTGGTGCGCGATTTCTGCGGCCACGGCCTGGGCCAGGTCTTTCACGATGCACCCAACATCCTGCATTACGGCAGTCCCGGCGAAGGCGTCTTGCTCAAGCCCGGGATGCTTTTCACCATCGAGCCGATGATCAACCTCGGCAAGGCGGGCGTGAAGGTGCTTTCCGACGGCTGGACGGCGGTCACCCGCGACCGCTCGCTTTCGGCCCAGTTCGAGCACACGGTCGGTGTCACAGAGACCGGCTGCGAGATCTTCACGCTGTCGCCGGCAGGCCGCGACAATCCGCTCGCGGCACGATGAAGCAAGAGGGCGGTCAGCGCGGATCACAAGTCCCGTTGCCGGAAGAACCCACGGCCGTTGCCGTGCCGCACTACCACGGTCATCGCCAAAGGCTTCGCGATCGCTTCCAGGAGTCGGGCGCCGACACCCTGCCCGATTACGAGTTGCTCGAGCTTCTGTTGTTCCGCTCCATCCCGCAGCGCGACGTGAAGCCGCTCGCCAAGGACCTGATCCGGCGCTTCGGCTCATTCGCCGAGGTGCTTGGCGCGCCGGCCGCGCGATTGACTGAGGTCAAGGGCGTCGGCTCCGGCGTTGCGCAGGATCTCAAGATCGTCGCGGCCGCCCTGCAGCGCATGGCGAGGGGAGCGGTGGCGAAACGCCCGGTGCTGTCATCCTGGTCGGCGGTTCTCGACTATTGCCGAATGGCGATGGCCTTTGCCGAACGCGAGCAGTTCCGCATTCTGTGACAAGTCATTGATTTGACTACTCGGCGTCCCCGGCCTGCTCGGACGCCCCCTCACCCGCTTACACCACCGCACCCGCCAGCAACAGCCGGCGGCAACGCGCCTTTGTGCGCATTTTCAGAGGAGTCTGCCCATGCAGATTGTAGACTTTGTGTCGTTTCCCGACCCGGGCGGAGACACGGCCAGGACGGTTGCGCGCTTTGCGATCGCAACGCCCGACATGAGGCTTAGCGGCTTTCGGCTGCGGCTTCGGCCAAACGGCAGCTTCATCGTAGCCGCACCGTTTGCTGGCGGCGTTCGCCTCGCGAACTTCAGCCCCGCCATGTTTCGTCAAATCAATGAAGCCGCTGAGGCGGCCTATCGAGGGCTCGATGCCATTGACCGCCGCGCAGCCTGAATTCGAAGACGACTACCAGCCGACAGGCCTAGAGCGCCTGATTGGCCCCGTCGCACCCCCGCCCGAATGGGACGACTGCCCTCCAGAGGAGACCCCGGAAGCTGTCGAATGGATGCGGCGCCGTGACTGGGCCGAAGCGGTACGGGAGCAGATTGAGCGGGACAAGCGCGCCGACGAGCGTGCCGCGTCTATGGTGGAACGCTCGGCTATCGTCACGGCAGCCAAGGCCGGTGATTATGCGGCGTTGGCCAAGATCACCGGCAAGCCTGCGGGCTGGATGCCTGCACCGGCAAATGACAACCGCAAGGCCGCGGTCACCGCCACCCCGTTCGTGTGGATCGACCCCAAGACCATCCCCAGACGCGAATGGCTCTACGGCGGCCACTACGCCCGCCAGTACCTCTCGGCGACCTTCGGCGCGGGCGGTGGCGGAAAGACCGCCCATAGCTATACGGAGGCGCTGGCCATGGCGTCCGGCAAGCCACTGCTCGGCGAGATACCGCGCGAGCGCAGACGCGTCTGGACCATCAATCTTGAAGACCCTATCGAGGAAATCCAGCGGCGCGTCATGGCGGCGGCGCTGCACTTCAGCCTCCGGCCGGATGACATTGAAGGCCACCTCTGGACCGACTCGGGACGCGAGCAACAGTTCGTGGTCGCTCGTACCGAGGGGCGCGATATCAAAGTCGTCGAGCCGATCGTCTCATCGCTCATCAGGGAAGTGAAGGAGCGCCAGATTGACGTCCTGATCGTCGACCCGTTCGTATCCACGCACTCGGTGCCGGAGAACGATAACGGCGCTATCCAGGCTGTTGCAGCACAGTGGGTGCGGGTTGCCCATGAAGCTAACTGCAGCGTCGAGCTTGTGCACCATGTGCGTAAGAGCAACGGCCAAGAAGCGACGGCAGATGACGGCCGCGGTGCCGGTGCGCTCAAAGACAAGGCCCGCTCTGTCCGGGTCGTCAACGGCATGACGAAGGAAGAAGCCGACAAGGCTGGCGTCTCGTCTGAGGATGTCCGCCGGTACTTTCGCGTCGACTTCGGCAAGGTGAATATGGTGGCCTCGTCGTCTTCGGCGTGGCGCCGGTTCGCTAGCGTCAGTCTGGGCAATGGAGCCGGCATGCTTGATCCCGCCGATCAGATCGGCGTCGTCGAAGAGTGGCGCTGGCCCTCGGCACAGGACATTGCCGGCGACGTTCCCGAAGAGGCTCTGCGGGGCATCCTTGGGCGATTGGCCGGTGGCGACGCTCGCGAGCATGAGCAGGCGGCGGGCTGGGCCGGGAACGTTATCGCGGAACTGCTCGGCATCGACATCGACGACAAAGCGGGTCGGACGCGCGTGAAGTCGCTGCTTCGGGCCTGGCTGAAATCGGGCGTCCTGAAAGTCCACGAGCGTCTAGACCACAAGCGCATGATGCGGAAATTCATCGTCCCCGCATCTGCCCCACCGCATGCAAACTCAGGTGGGGCAGAGGTGGGGCAAGGTGAGGCAGCTTCAATCCCATCCACCTGCCTCACCACCCCACCCCCTCGTAGAGGGGTGGGGGTGGGCAAGGGAGAATGGACGAAATCCCAGGTGGGGCGCTGGGTGGGGCAGATCCGCCGGAGCAAGAAGACTTCACCCCGCCCGCCTTCATCAAAAAGAGCCGAACACCGGCCGTCCTCATTCCAGTCGGGAGACCCGCATGACCACTATCGTCCCATTTCCATTCCGAGCCCCTATCGACGGAACGCCGGCCGGCTATCGCCAAGTCCTCGACCGGCTGCGCGCCGAGGATGCGGCAAACGACAACGAGCCCGCTTCCCGCCGGGCACGGCCGCAAGCGCCGCGGCATCGGGCTCTCGAGGCTGAGTTCGAGTCGCTGCGAAAATGGAAGACCCTCCGCGAGCTAGCCGAGCAAGCAGGTTGTCCATCCAGTTGGATGGCCGGCTCGGGTGACCCAAACGCTCCAACGGAGGCCGAACCGCGAAAGCCCCCGGAGTGGACTGAAGAAGCGCTCATCCTGGCGGCATCCATCGGCGTACGCTGGCGGCGTCTGGGCGGCAGGTTGATTCCTGCTGATGGAGATATTGCGCATAGCCCAACCACCGGACGGCTGCTCCGCTGCGGCCGGCTTGTGATGGCGGACGACCTCCGCGCCGATAATGACGACGAGGCGAAGGACGAACTGGGCGCGGAGACGCCGGATCTCGTGGAGGAGTTGTCGGGCGGCAACGTCGACAGCGACTCGGCCTATAATCGCCGCACCCCGGCGGGCAGCGTGATCGGAATCCTGCATCGCACCAAGGACGGGCGTGAGGTTACGCTGACGGAGCCCACAAAGCCCCGCTTTCGCAAGCGCCGTTCATTCCCGCCTCCGCCCGAGCAACCGGCATCTCCGTGGGATATCGGCGAGGCGCGCAATGAGCTTCAGCGCTTGATCGAGATCATGGCTCCGCAAGCTGTTTCGGTGCTCGACGGGGCATTACGGGCTGAGAACTTCCGCGAGATCGGCCTATCCCTCGGCAAGCATGGCAAGACGGCAGAACGCGCCGGTAAGGCAGCACTCCTCGCTGCCTGCGCCGAATTCGAAGCGGCACTCCAGGCGCTCGAGAAGAAGCGCGCCGCCTGAGCGTCCCTTTCTCGCAAGTTGCGGTCCTATCTTATAGAGGGGCCGCAGATTGCCCGCTCAGGTCCTCCCGACCACACCTCGGCCGGCGCTTCGGCGCTGGCCGTCTTTCGGGCCAGGCCTACCCCCCCCGTCATAGGTACCTTTCGGCGCATCAGCGGCCCTAGCGGTCGCACCACCTCGCCATGTCTCCAGATTTAGGCTCCGCAAAAAGGGTTAAGGGTTATAAAAATGGCCACGCAGAGCGAATATGCCGCCCATCGCGGGGTCAGCAACAACACGATTTCGAAGTGGAAACGCCGCGGTTTGCTGGTTTTTGACGCCGACGGCGGCGTTGATATCGAGAAATCCGACGAATTCGTCGCGAACCATGGCGGTCGGCTGTCGGTGTTACCTTTTAACCCCGAAGTGCCTGGAGAAGGCGCAGGGGTTACGATCACTCCCCTAATGTACGCCGACCCTGCCACTTGGACCAAGTCCKAGGCCGAGCGGGTCAAATTGCACTTCGAGGCCAAACTGCTGGAGTTGAAATTCGAGCGCGAGAGCGGCGAGGTTGCCGATATCGACGACGTCGTCGTGACGATCGCGACCGAATACGCGCTCGTTCGAAACAAGGTGGCGACGCTCGGCGAGCGGTTGGCTCAGCGCCTCGTGGCCGCGACGTCGGCAGAGGCCGTAAAGGATCTTGTCGACGCCGAGGTCGTGGCAGTGCTCACGGAACTGATGTCCGCAGCCCCGGGCTCAACGGATTTCGAAGAGCTTCGCGCTTCCGTCATGAGGCGGTTCACGCCTGCCACGACAGGCCAAGCAGCCTAATTCACTTCCGCGCCCAAGGGCGCACACGGCTTGGACCGTCGAGCCCTCGTGGCTCCGGCCGAAGCGGCCTCGGCGCGCAGCCTCTCGCACCGAGATCGTAGATCGGCGACGCACCGGGGTGGCTGCGTCGCCGGTTGTCTTTTCCACGCGCCTGGGCACCGGGCCGGCCCTTCAATTCCAAATTTCTCAAAATCGGAACCGACATGGACCCCATTCAGAGGTGGCGGGCGGCTGATGCCGCGTTTGCCGCTGGAATCACGCACCGGCGGCTGCTCGAGTTAATCGATCGTAGGGCCTTCAAACTCTCTCCGGCCGATGTCGACACACCAGGCGCAGGCGTCAGCCGGGAACTCACTAAAGAGAGCATTTATCGACTCGCCGCCGCTGCCGCACTGGTGAAGGCGGGGCTTCGTGTTCGGCTCGCTGCTCGACTCGTCGACGATTTTTCGACCCGCGCGTTGGCCGAAACCCACCCAACCTTTCTGATCGTAGATCTCGCAAACGGTCCCCGGCTTCTCGTCGACGAGCCTGTTGAGCCATCGATCAATCTCGTCGCCGACGCGGCCGCGATCGTCGCCGCCGTCGATGCGCGTCTCAAGGAAAGACCCCCCGTATGACCAACCACGAAACGTCCATCGAGATCGGCACTCGCCTCGCGAAAGCGCGCGAAGACGCGGTTAGTGCGGCCGCTGGCGTCAACACCGCCCAGGCCGCCTATGCCGACGCGCTTCTGACAGCTTCGGCGCCCGCACTGCGAAAGCTCGCCGAGGCCCGGTCTGACGCGACCATCCGCGTAGATCAGTTGAACGCGCTGGTTTCAAAGCTCGAGGTCGACCTTGATCTTGCTACCGAAGCCGAAGCCGAGGCCAGTCGATATGAGCAATACGCCGCAGCCTGCGCGCTCGCCGAAAGCGCTCGCAAGCAGCTTTTCGCCGATTATCCCAAGGCAGCCGAGAAAATTCGTGCCGTTTTGGGCGCAATCGCGGAGGYCGATATCGCGGTTGAGGCGGCAAACCAAAACCTGCCAGCGGGCGCAACTCCGATCGCAAAACCGGAAGGTTCGCGAGCGCTGCCTAACCTCCCTGAAGAAATAGTCAGCGAGGATACTGTCGAGCTGTGGGTCATGGACGGCAATTCATCGCCACTCCCCGCTGAGCAGCAGGATCAGGTTGATCGGAATGGCCGCATTGCCATTAACGGGCGTCAGTACAACTGCACCCGCCGGYATTTCCGCCGCAGGGAATTCCTGCCCCCGGTCTTCGGTCGATATGTTCGCCAGTTAGCTTCCGAGATCAATCTGCCCGGCCTGGCCTTCGGAGAAGGCTCTTATTGGAAGCCGGTGTCGGGCACAGGGGAGGCCCCGCGGCAGCTTGCCGAGCCCCGCCGTCCTCCTGCCGTCGACGGCCCGCGCGCGCCTGTCGTCGAATACCAACCGGTCCGCAATCCGTGACGCCACCCAAACGTCACGCCGTCATTCAATCGCTCTGACGAGAGTCGAGAGCCGAACATGAGAACGTAATGCCCCACCCGAAACCAGCCTCTGCCCCTGGCGAGTCATCGACTGAGATCAGCATGCGCCTCGATGCGCTYCGAGCCGACGCCCTTGCTGCCGACGCCGCGGTCATTGCGGCTGACACTGCCTATCAGGCGGGCCTTGTAGACGAGACGCCGGCTGCTCTTCGTAAAATCCTCGACTCCAAGGCGGAGGCCGCGATCCGCGGCGATCAAGCGCGCGCGAAGATTGCGGCGCTCGAGCCAAAACTGGCTTCTACTCTCGACGCCGAGGCCGAGGCCCGTCGGTGGGACACGTACGCGGCCGCGCAGGCGTTGGCAGAGGCTGCGAGAACGCGGTTGTTCAACGAGTACGAAGCCGCCTGCGAACCGATCCGCGAGCTTCTCCGCGTCGTCACCGTAGCCGACGTAGCCGTTGCTCGTGCCAACGCTGACCTACCCACCGGCGCGGATGAGATTGCGTACGCCGAGGCGGGTCGTAGCCTCTCCGGCCAGCCGGGCGAGGTGCTTTCGCAGACCGAGGTCCAACACTGGGCTTATTCGAACGGCGGCGAGCCAATCCTTGATGCGCCCCGCAAGCCATTCGGCACCTTTCGCGAAGGGCTCGTTTTCTTGCACGAGGACGACATTGTTCCCTCCGCTAAACGCACCTTCGTGCGTACGGAACGGCTGCCAGCCATTCCCGGCATCACTGTCCCGTCGCTCATTGCGAGCGTTGCCCTTCCCGGTCTGCGCGCTGGCGAGGGCGCGTTCTGGGCTCGCGTCGACAGTGTCGCTGCCGCGGTCGAACAACTCGCCACGCCACGTGCCCCCGCCGCTGCTCTCGGCCCGCGCTCTCCTGAGGTGACGTACGCGCCTGTCCGGCCAACTGCCGGCTAGTCACCAAACTTACCCCTCGGGCGGCCGATCGCCCGCACCCCATTCGCATCGCGGCTCTGCTGCAGAACGGACCTTAAAAATGGATACCAACTCAGAAGGCACCAGCGCCCGCGCCAATGCCATCATCAACGCCGATGCCGCTAAGGGCCGTGAGGCGCTGGCGAAGCACCTGGCCTATTCGACCGACATGACCGCCGAGGCCGCTATTGCCGCCCTTGCAGCGGCTCCTGCGGAGCCGCCGCTCGCCCGCATTCTCCGAAATTACCGCGCCGCTACAGGTCAGTGACGCAATACCCGACATCACAGCGGCACTGCCGCAGAAACGGATCTTTAAATGGGCACCTCGTCTGAGATCGCCAGCGCGCGCGCCAAGGCTATTTTGACCGCCGACGCCGCAACGGGTCGCGAAACTCTGGCCAACCATTTGGCATATTCGACGGAGCTGAGCTTCGAGACCGCTATTGCGGCGCTTTACACTGTGCCAGCGGACGCTGACGCTGCCGCCGAAGCCTCAAAAGCCGGCTGGGCGAAGGCTGCGGCCAAACAGAATGCCGGGCGTTCGACGGCTTAGGCCAGCGAGCCCCCCCTTGGGCGAGCCAGGCTGGCGGGCGAATGCCAGCCCGGCTCTGGCCGGGGACGGCCGAATCGAAGCGCGCCTCGGATGTCGAATTTGAGCGCTAAAAGATTAAGAGATTCAACACCGTCCTTGGGCGCATCGATCATCCAAATGGGTGATCCAGCCTAAGAGCCGAACCCGCTCTCCATCCCAGTTCTCACGCGCCGAGCAGTGCTTCCGCAGGCCCCACCGCGTGCCTTTCCCGTCTTAGGAGAATCCCATGAAGTACCAGCCCCCGACCGGCGGCGATGCAAATGACCCGTATGTCGGCGCCAATCCAGCCGCCGGCATTGTGGGCTCCAGAATTCCGCCGAAGGCTGTCGAGCACCATCAGCGTGAATTGGTCGACCTGATCACCAAATCCGGACTGACGCCCAGCGAAGCGGATCTCACACAGGTGGCGCAGGCAGTGCAGTCCGGTAAACTGACCTATGCCGTCGCGACCGGCACGGCGAATGCTTGGGTCGTTGCACCAGTTCTAGCTGTTCCGGCCTATTCCGCCGGCCGCGTGCTGTGGGTCAAGGTTCCTGCAACGAATACAAGCACGACCGTCACCGTTAACGTCAGCGGGCTCGGCGCGCGTCCTTTGAAAAAGGCAGACGGGACGGACCCGGCGATTGGCGACTTTGCTTCTGGGCGCTGGTATCCGACCATCGACGACGGAACCAATATCTGTGTAGTCGCCACCTTGGATTCAGACGTTCGCGTGGTGCCCTTGCCGGGTGTTCTCGCAACAGGCTCGACCGCGATAGGAATCCCATCAGGAGCCATCTCGGCAATTGGCGCTTGGGGCACGGTCGCACAAAATACGTTGGTGACTAGCACCTTCGTCGCCTCGTCCGGGATACTTACGGTGGGAGCAGGCGAAGGTGGTTGGTGGTTAGTGATGGCCGCCTTGTCCAGCACCAACGCTGACACTCATTGGGACAATACCGAAGGCTCCTACATTCTGAAGAACGGCGCGACCGTTTCTTATTCTCAAGCTCAGAGTGTCAATATCCAGGCCACTGGCCTGACTGCCATCGCGATCATCCCAGCGGTCCCCGGAGATGTGATCCGGCCGGCATCATTCCAGTTTTCTACTGCGGTATCGGCGATTGAGCCTGCCACGTCGTTCTTTTCCGCCGTCCGCCTCCCGTCTCCTCCTCTCAACTGAGGTCAAATATGATTATTACGCTCACCTCAGACCAGATCAGCAATGCCATGTCCTTACTGGGTGTCGCAGGGAACCCCGCCAACGGCTTTATTGTCGAGCCGGCGGAGGACGAGCCAGGCTTTTGGCTCCTGACAGTGCCGGAGAGTTATCAGGCAGCGTTTGCCGGCCTCGACCTGACCGATGCGAGGCCCGGCCTGCTCGCCTACGCCGCCAAACTGCGCTGGCAGACTGAAGTTGGCGGGATTGTCGTCGCGGGCGTTCCCGTCGCCACGGACGATCGCTCCAAGCTCATGGTGACCGGGGCGCGTGTCGCAGCGGCGGCCGACCCAAACTGGGTCACCGTCTGGCATGGGGCCGACGGCGGCAGCTACCCTATCGACGCCTCGGCAATCATCGCGGTCAGTGACGCCGTGCAGGCTCACGTCAACGCTACGTTCTCTGCCTTCGCTGCGGTGAAATCCGCCATTGAAGCCGGCAGCGTCACCACAACCGCCGAGATCGACGCTGCCTTCATTCCATGAATGGGAGATTGTCGGCGCGCGACGACCATCTGATCCCCCGCACCAATTAGCGGTGCAGGGGATAGTCGGGTAGCCTTCCTATTCGGGATACTTCCGGGTCGCGGTTCCGGCCGCGATTGCAGTCCCGTTGGCGTCGAGCGCGGTTACTGTCCATTCGTAGTCATGGACCTGCGGCGGCGGGGGCGAAGGCCCGTTATATCCGCCGGTTAGCGCCCCGCACGGCACAGAGACGCTGCCCTTGCCGGAAAAGGCGACTTCACCGCCGCCGTGACGATATTGCGGGGCTTGTCGGTCAACCATGTTGAACCGAAGGGTCTTCGTTGCGGCCGGCACGTTCCCGACCTTGAATTCCGGCGACGCACCGCACCAGCGGAATGAGACGTTSATGTTGGGCAATGACGCACTTGGCGCCGTCGCGCCAGTCGAATTGCAGCCTGCCAGTCCCAGGCAGGCCGCACCTATCAGCAGTATCTTACGCATATCTCTTCCCCAGCCCCGCGCTTTAGTGCGCGACCGCTGACCCTAGGCGACCTCATCCTCGGGAGGCGAGCGTTTCGCCATGCGCCTTGCACAACCGGGGTTATCGATGACCACACGCGAGGTGCAAGCCGCAAAGCCCACCGTGGCCATCCCGGGAAAAAGCGGGGAAGCCGCCCGTGTCAGTTCCGAGGTTGCTCCAATGCGGCGACACGCATGACGGCKCTCTCGTAGAGCCCGTTCGAGCGGTGGCCTTCCGCACCGACGAGGCTCTCCAACATTTTAAACTTCGAGTCTGTCTGTTGGACGAAATCAGTCGTCGCGCTCGTATAGGCGGTAACCTCTTCACGAATGTGCTGGATATCGCGGATGTAGGCCTCGCGAATTTGCTGGATATCGCGGGTGTAGGCCTCGCGAAGTTGCGGGATATCACGGGTGTAAGCCTCGCGAATTTGCGCAATCTCTGACCGAAAAATTTCGTTTGTCCGGATCAGGTCCCGAACGATCGGCAGCCGCAGCACAAGCGCGTCAAGAAGTTTCATCTAGCCGCCTCCCTGGCAGTGATCTGATGCGCTGAGTGTGCCTGAGCCTCATTTGGCCGTCCAMCTCGCACGCCGTTCCACGAACCGCCGCCTTCGGGCGGCTTTGTCATGCCCGCCTMTTGGCGGCATTTTTTATGTCTGGATCATCAAATGCATTCTCATCCAAAACCCGCCGACGGCCAGGTTACACTGCCTGATGGCGGCGATGAACTAAGTCGCGCCCATGGCTGATATGAGGGCGCGGGCCATTATCGAAGCGGTCGACAAGACGGGCAAAACGTTCGACTCCATCGCTGGAAAAATGAAGGCGGTCGACAAGGCAGCCGCTGCCCTTGGTAAGGCCAAGGGCCTGGACGGCATGTCACGGCAGATCGACGCCGTTGCAGTGTCATTGGACAAGGTTGCTAAGATCGACGCATTCCGGGGCACGCAGGMTTCTTTCGCCGCGGCCAGGACAACGTTTAGAGAGGCACAGGCCAACGTTGCCAAGCTTGGCGCTGAAATGGCCAAAGCGTCCGCGCCGGCTGCAGCACTCACCCGCGAGTACGCCAAGGCTCAGCGCGAAGTGCGTTCAGCCTCTGCAGCGTTCGAAGCGCAGAAAGCAGCCCTAATCGGGAACAAGCGTGCGCTCGAGCAGGCGGGGATTCCCATTGCGAAGCTGGCTGCGCAGGAGCGCAAGCTCAAAATCGCGACCGAGCAGACGACGGCGGCGCTGAACAAGCGGACGGCTGCCCACAGTGGCCAGCCGTCTGGGGGCGGCCCGAAGCCACCCGCAAGCGTTCCCGCCGGCGGCAAGCCTCCCATGGCGATCGGTGTGCCAGGCGGCGGGCTCATGGCCGGATTCGGCGGCTACGCTGCGTACATGAAAGCGCTGGGTTTCGAGCGGGAAATCAACGCAGCAGAAGCCCGTGGCGAACTGACCAAGGAGCAGTCTGAGAAGCTGCGGCGCGAATCCCGCAACGTCGGCGCGGAAGGCATTGGGTTCTCAGGCGAGCAGCTTGCCAAGCTTGGTCGAGAATACGTCCAGGCCGGCTTTGAAGAGCACGCCGCCGCATTCATCCGGCCGACCGCGAGATTTGCCATCGCTGGCGACGTCGAGGCGAGCAAAGCCGCTGACTTCACAACATCTGCACTCGCCTCCTACGGCATCAAACCGAAATCGGAAGAGGAAGCGGTTGCTGCTGCCAAGCGGTATCAGGACATCATTGCCAAGGGCGCGAACGTCTCCCGCCTCGGCGTTGAGGATTTTGCGTCGGGCTTCAAGTTCGCGGCTCCGATGGCCGCCCGGCTGGGCGTCTCCATGGAGCAGTTGTCGGCGATGATCGCGACTATGGGCCAGTCAGGTCTGCGCGGCGACGAAGCCGGCGTTGCGATCCGGTCGGGTCTCGTCCGAACCGTGAAACCAACGCAGGACTCGCGCCAGGCGATGGCCGAGTTGGGCCTGAAATTCGAAGATTATCAGACTTCGAAACAAGCGGTCGTTCCGGGTGATCTCGTGAACGGTTTGCGCCAGCGCGGCCTCGACGTCTCGAGTTCGGTCCAAGCAAAAATGCCCGAAATCGTTGCCGCGGCCCAAGCCGCTGGTGGTGATGTCGGAACGGAACTGACACAGGCCCTGATCAAAGAGTTGGATGTCAGCACCGTTAAGGACCGGAACAAGCTGTCTTCGATGGTCAGCAGGTACGTCGCCTCGCTCGGCGAAGGTCTCGATATCGAGAAGTTGCTTGAGGATCTGCGTAAACGCGGCGTGACGGCGGGTCAGACGGCGCGCATCTTCGACGCCAAGCAGGGCACGCGTATCGGCACGCTGTTGTTCGGCGATGCCTTCGAAGGCTTCCTCAAACAGCTTAAGGAAGGTGCGCCAGGCTCGGTCGACCGCGCGGCCGATAGGATGACGCAAGGCGCGGTTGGGTCTCACAATCGCTTTGTGGGTTCGGTCGATGCTCTCGTGTTGTCCGCGTCCGAATCCGGTGCGCTGGATGCAGTCTCCAAAGTGCTGGAAACAACCGCTTCCGGAATTCGCGCGCTCGGCAACCTGACCAGTGGCGTCGATGATTTCGGGAATAGTGTAAGCCGCGTCGCTGGGGCGCTGGATCTCGTAAAGAAGGCCGCAACGTTCMTTGGCGGCAAGCCCACGGACGGCTCCAGCCAGGGCGGCCTGCTCGAGGCTGCCGCAGGCGCAATCAAAGGCGTCGGTGCGGTCGCTGCAGGCAAGCACTACACTCCGCCTGACGCAGAAGCGCTAGCGGGGATGAAGGCACAGCTCGACGGCGTGAACGGGAAGATTGCGGACATTCAATCGCGATTGCACCCGAGCCGCCGGAATGAGCCGAACGCCGATGTCGATCGCCTCCGTTACGAAGCGCAGGATTTGGTGAACCGCATTTCGCTCGGGGAGTTGAAGGCCACTGTCGAGGGGCCGGTAACGGCCACGCTCGAGCCAGGTTCGAAGGTCGACGTCGCGGTTACGGTCAAAGCCGACGGCGCGACAGTAACAGGCATGACGGCAACCGCATCCGGCTCGGCCCGAGCCTCCGTCGGCACGTCGATGGGGCACCTCGTGAACCGATAAAGATTGGCGGCCTTCGGGCCGTCATACCCCGCCCGTGCGACTGTGGATGTAAACGGGCGCGGGCGGGCTACTGACATCTTCTGTTCACGCTTGGTGCGCATTATATGACTGTGATCGAAGCCATTCGCCGCCGGTTGCGACGGGTGGCTATCGGTGTTGTCCACAGGTACAGTCCGAATCGGCTGCACCCAGTGGGTGATGCCTGCAACCAAATTCTAGTGCCCGTCGGTGGCCGCGAAAAACTCGCAAACCGGTACGACGGGAGAGGTGTGTCCGATGCATGGAGGGAGAAGCTAGTGGCTATTCATCCTTTCTCCGCCGCCAAAATGATCTGCCGCAGATCGGGGTGGAGCGCGACCAACCTTTCTGTTCAGAAGATCCTCTATCTCGCCCATATGGTTCATCTGGGTCGGACGGGGGAGCCCTTGGTGCGCGAAACTTTCCAAGCGTGGGACTATGGCCCGGTCCTTCCTTCGCTCTATCACAAGGTCAGTGCCTTCGGTTCAAAGCCGATTCCAAACGTATTCACCTCGGCGCTAGATGTGGACGATACGCCAGAAGGTCAGACGCTTCGCGAAGCATGTGACAATCTTCTGGCCAATTCGCCAGGGCAGCTGGTAGAGAATACGCACTGGAGCGGCGGCGCGTGGGCAAAGCACTATCAAGCCGGCGTCAGGGGAATCGTGATACCGGATGCGGACATTGCCGCCGAATACCGAGCAAGAATGGAGCGTCCCGTCGCAGCCGGCCAGCGCCGAGATTGACTGGCCGAACAAGACGTCAATAAGCGCAGCCACTCTGGAAGCGCAACTCCAGCAGGAACGAGACGCTAAGCGCGAAGAGCGATTTTACTGGATTTTCTTGTGTGTAATTCTCGCGGATTGCATAGTATTCAAACATATTGACGATTGGAAGTTAATCACTCCAATCTTCCTGCTCCAGTTGATCATGTTGATTGGTCTGGCTGATTGGCTGGGGGTCGATAGGGTTCGTGTGCTGCTTGAGGCGCTATACGCTCGATTTGCACCGAAGAATGGCAATTGAGTTACCGCGCGCTGTACCGATCTTTGATGTGATCGTTGAAGTACGCGCCCTTTGACGAGGCGCGGCACAGACCGTCGTAAATGCGCTCTGGCACTCGATAGTAGCTATACGGCCCGCCGGACTCGGTGAACCAAATCTGCAGAACTAACGTCGTCGAGTCGTATTCTGCGCGACTGATTGCGGATGAATTGAAGCGTGGCATTGTCTGTTGCCCCTATACTTGCGCCGCGTCACAGCCGCCAATTCTRCTGAATTTGCTGCTCCGCCTCAGATACGAGGTAGCCCTTCGGCGTGGGCCGCCTTGCGGTGGCGCGTGCTGAGTGAAGAAATAGGCGTATGGATAGTCATACGCCTATGCCGAAGCTCTCTCGGCTTGAAGTGATCACGACGGG